>JAFYMJ010000137.1 GCA_017556665.1 Bacteroidales bacterium | reverse complement strand
GCGCGGGGAAACCTTACCACGTTGCATATATTAAGGATTGAGTGCGCGATCGTGTAGTTTAAGATAGGGGGTTGCGCACCTAAGATAGCCTACAGAACGCTACAATCAAGAATCAGTGCGCCATTGATTTTGATGCTGATTCTATGGCTGAGGAGTGGACTAACAAGGCCACCAGCCGCACCTAGCGTGAGCAGTGAACACAATAGGGGGACAGTTTTGCGGAGCAAAATGGTGGCTCTTCGGAGAATTGGCTTTATAATAAAGCAGCATTAAACTAAAATCGTTGGCGCGGGGAAACCTTACCACGTAGCATATATTAAGGATTGAGTGCGCGATCGAGTAGTTTGAGATAGGGGGTTGCGCAGCTAAGATAGTCTGCAGTACGCTACAATCAAGAATCAGTGCGCCATCGATTTTGATGCTGATTCTATGACTGAGGAGCGGACTAACAAGGCCCCCAGCCGCACCCAGCGTGAGCTGTAAACACAAGTGGGGGACCGTTTTGCGGAGCAAAATGGTGGCTCTTTTGGAGGATTGGCTTTATAATAGCAGTTTGCTACTGTTATAAACTATTTCTTGGGATTATTTTTTTAGCAGATCTGGCCTTAGTCTGGCAGTTCTTTCAAGAGCCTGCTCCTCTTGCCATTGTGATATCAATTTTGGATTACCGGACAATAAAACACTTGGAACTTCCCATCCATTGAAATTGGCTGGACGAGTGTAGACTGGTGCAGATAGCAAGTCATCCTGGAAACAGTCACTAAGGGCAGAAGTTTCATCGGAGATGGCACCCGGTATCAATCTTATAACAGCATCACATACAACTGATGCTGCAAGTTCTCCTCCACTTAGAACATAGTCTCCTATTGATATCTCCTTTGTTATAAGGTGTTCTCTAATTCTGTGATCTATCCCTTTATAGTGTCCGCACAATATCATAATGTTTTCCATGCAGGAAAGTTTGTTAGCTATTCCTTGATTGAGTACTTCTCCGTCGGGAGACATATAAATAATTTCTGAGTACTCCCTTTCTGATTTTAATTTGGATATAAGTTTGTATATAGGCTCAATCATTAAAATCATTCCTGCATCGCCACCGTAACTGTAATCATCAACCTGATGATAGTTCCCTTTACCATATTCCCTTATGTCGTGAATATGAATTTCAACAAGCCCTTTATTTTTTGCTCTTTGGACAATTGAATGGTTTAGAGGACTCTCCAATAATTCTGGAACTACTGTCAGGATATCTATTCTCATAGTTATTGAGTTTATTATTATTAGTTTGTGTGGCTTGGCAAAGATAGAAAATTAGTTATCTATAATCAATTTTTATTATATTTGTAAGTTATTAATTTTATACTGAACTGGTATGGAACAAGAGAAAAACACTACCGCGTTAAACGAACAAGTTTTACAGCAAGAGATTTTGGAGAGCAATGAGGCTCTTACTTTAGATTTGTCTAACCTTTCATTGGCTGAAATTCTTCAGAAATTCATTCAAATGGTTGAAGCAGATGATAAAACAGACCTGCTTAAATATGGAGAGTCTTATAAGGCTGCTTTTTATAAGGTTCTTAATGAAAACAAGGAGCAAGGTGAGTCAAATGAGGATTCAGTATCTGATGAGGAGGTTACTTTTAAAGAGTTCTATGCACAGTATAAAGAGCTGAAACAAAAGAATAGCCAGGAGCAGGAAAAGGCAAAAGAGGAAAATTATCTTCTAAAACTTAAAGTAATAGAAGAACTTAAAGCACTTTTGGACTCTACAGAGGATTTGAATACAACTATACCTGCTTTCAGAGAATTGCAGACAAGATGGAAATCTATTGATATGGTTCCTCAATCCAAGGTTAAAGAGTTGTGGGATACATACCAACATTGTGTAGAAAAGTTCTATGACTACATTAAAATTAATAACGAGTTCAGAGATTTGGATTTCAAGAAGAATTTAGAGGCTAAAACTCTTTTGTGTGAGAAAGCAGAGGCTTTGGAGCAGGAGGGTAACATTGTTATTGCCTTTAAAGAGTTGCAAAAATTGCATCAGGAGTGGAAAGAGTTGGGTCCTGTAGCTAAAGAGCATAGAGAGTCTATATGGGATAGATTCAAGAGCGTCACTTCTGTAATCAATAAAAAACATCAATCTTTCTTTGAGAAACTTAAAGGGGAGCAAAAAAACAATTTGGAGGCAAAAATTCTAATTTGTGAGCAAGCAGAGCAAATTGCATCTGTCTTCCCCGATGAATCCAGTGAATGGAATACCCTTTCCAAACAAATGGAAGATTTGCAGGAAAAATGGAAAACTATAGGATTTGCTGCAAAAAAAGACAATCAGAAAATCTACGACAGATTCAGAGAAGCTTGTGATAAGTTCTATAACTCTAAGAGAGAGTATTACGCCAACTTTAAGAATGTTATGCAAGACAATCTTAAACGTAAGGAGCAACTTTGTGAGCAGGCTGAAGCCTTGATTAACAGTGAGGACTGGAAAAAAGCAACAGATCAGCTTATCAATTTGCAAAAATTGTGGAAAGAGGTAGGTCCTGTGGCAAGAAAACAATCCGATATTGTATGGAAGAGATTTAGAGCCGCTTGTGATTATTTCTTTGAAAGAAAGTCTGCCCACTTTGGTAAAGTAGATGAAGGATATGGCAATAATCTTAAAGCTAAACAAGATTTGATTGCAGAAATCAAAAATTATAAATTGTCAGATTCAAAAGAGGACAATACTTTGGCAATGAGAGAATTCCAAAACAGATGGAATGAGATAGGCTTTGTTCCATTTGCTGATAAGGAGAAAGTACAGCAAGAGTTTAATGCTGCAATGGATGCTCACTTTGCAGATATAAGGTCTCTTGACAGCGAGAAAAAGCTTAACAAGTTCAAGAAAATGGTAATGGAGGTTAAGAACTCTTCCAAAGGAAGCAGAGGTCTTAAAGCAGAGAGAGAGAAACTAATGAACAAGTATAGGAAAATAGAGCAGGATATAGCCACTTTTGAAAACAATATTGGATTCTTCTCAAAATCCAAAGGTGCAGATGCCCTAATTTCTGATGTAAGAAGAAAAGTGGCAATAGCAAAAGAAGAGTTAATTCATATAGAGGAAAAAATACAAATTATTGACAAACAGTTTGAGTAAAGAGATTAAGAGATGAATAAGAACACGTTGATTGGCTTTGTGCTGATTGGTTTAATTTTGTTTGGTTTTAGCTGGTATAACAGCAAAGTGTATAATGAGCAACAAAGGGCTGCTTTTGTGGCAGATTCGTTGGCTGCGGTTGAGGCATTAAAAAATGCACCAAAAATTGACTCAGCAGCTTTAGCATTGCAAGAGCAAGGTGAGATGGCACAAAATGCCATGTCAGGCAGTTCTGTACCAGTTTATGCAGATTCTCTATTAGAGCAATCCAGATTTGGACAAGAGGAGTTCTATACTTTGGAGAACAATAAAATTAAAGTTTCCTTCACTACAAAGGGAGCTCAGGCATCCAGTGTATTGATTAAAAATTATTTTACTTACGATAGCCTGGATTTGTATCTTGTAAAACAGAATGCGAGTAATCTGGATATGGAGTTCTATTCCGATTTCCATAGAGCGTTCTTAAAATCAAGTACTTTCAATTATACTAAAGTAGCACAAACAGATTCATCTTTGGTATTCAGACTTGCTTTTGCAGATAACGCATATGTAGAGCATGTGTATAATTTGTCTCCAGACAGCTATATGCTTGACTTTGATGTTAAGATGGTTGGAATGGACAAGTATATAAGAAATGGCTCCCAAATGCTTGTAAACTGGAAAATGAATGTTCCAAGATTGGAGAAAGGATACGATAATGAGAAAAACTATTCTTCTGTATTCTATAAATTCCCTAATGAGGAGGAAGTTGAAGATTTAGGTTTCAGAAATGCGGAGAGCAGCGAATCTTTAAGCACAAAAGTTGAATGGTTTGCATTCCAGCAACAGTTCTTCTCTGCAATTATGGTAGCAGAAAATTCTTTCAGTCAAGGAGATTTGTCGTATAAATTTTATCCTGTTACAGATCCCGACAAAAATTTGATGGAGTGTAATGCCAAAATGCAGATAGGATATGATGCAGCACAAGAGGTATCAGTTCCTTTCAAATTCTATTTTGGACCAAATCTATATAAAGAGCTAAAGAGCTATGATTATGGATTTGAGAATATTGTTCCACTTGGCGGATGGTTAATTGGATGGATCAACAGAGTTATAATCATCAACTTCTTTGATTACTTGAGCAGATTCATTTCAAACTATGGTATTATAATTCTGCTTATGACAATTGCCATTAAATTGGTGATCTCGCCTCTAACACTAAAATCTTATATGTCTTCAGCAAAGATGAGAGTGTTGAAACCAGAGATTGAGAAAATCAATGCAAAATATCCTAAGAAGGAAGATGCAATGAAGAAACAACAGGAGGTGATGGCATTGTACAAGAAGACAGGTGTGAGTATGTTTGGCGGATGTTTGCCAATGTTGCTTCAATTCCCAATCCTATTTGCAATGTTCCGTTTCTTCCCAGCTTCATTTGAGCTAAGACAACAAGGATTCCTTTGGGCAGATGACTTGAGTACATATGATACTATTTTAGATTTACCATTCAATATTCCGTTATATGGTGACCATGTAAGTTTGTTTGCATTGTTAATGGCTGTCTCTATGTTCTTCTATTCTAAAATGAATATGGATCAGATGCCAAGCAATAATGATATGCCTGGTATGAAAGCAATGCAATTATACTTTATGCCAATTTTCTTATTGGTATTGTGTAACAATTTCTCAAGTGGTTTAAGTTACTATTATATGTTGTCTAACTTAATTACCATTGCTCAGACATGGGTTATCAGAAAATATTTCATTGATGAGCAAAAATTGTTTGCACAACTTAAAGCAAAGGCAGCAAATGCAAAACCTGTTAAGAAATCTAAGTTCCAACAACGTTTGGATGAAATGTACAAACAACAACAGGCTATGCAACAGCAAATGAAAAATAAAAATTAATCTGTATGAATACTATTGCAGATAATATAAAGAGATATACAAATGAGCTGCCATCAACTGTAAAGTTGGTGGCAGTTTCAAAATTTAATCCAAACCAGGCAATTATAGAGGCATATAATGCCGGGCAAAGGGTTTTTGCAGAGAGTCGCCCCCAAGAAATGCTTTCAAAGGTGCAATCTTTGCCAAACGATATCCAATGGCATTTTATTGGTCATCTGCAAACCAATAAGCTTAAAATGGTATTGCCATATGTTTCTTTGATACATTCAATAGACAGTCTAAAACTTCTAAACGAAGTAAATAAATATGCTGTAAACCATAATCTTAAAATCAATTGTCTGCTTGAAATGCATATTGCACAAGAAGAGAGTAAGCAAGGCTTTGACAAAGAAGAGATTTTGGATATAATGGAGAAGACAGCCGCAAACCCATTACAAGGGGTAAATATATGCGGATTAATGGGAATGGCTTCTTTTGTAGATGATGCAGATCAGATTACAAGAGAATTTACCTTGCTTAAGACATTCTTTGATAATGTAAAGGAAAAATTTATCTCCACCCATCCATATTTTACAGAATTGTCTATGGGAATGAGTGGAGATTATAAAATAGCTGTTGCTTTAGGAAGCACTATGGTTAGAATTGGGACCTCAATTTTTGGGGCCCGCAACTATAACAAATAGTCTATAGTTCAATATCACATTCAAATACAAATGTAGCAGGACCTGTCAGATAAATATCTGTAAAGGTCTTGCTTTCTTTATTATATTTGAAGTCAACTGACAAGTCATCACCTAAAGCGTGAATGTCATATTTTACTGCTTCTGTTTGAGGGTCATTGCTACATATCTCTTTAGAAGCGTATCCTTTGTTAGGGGAGTGGATGTAAGTTGAAATTGATGATGCTGTTACACCTGTTCCACATGCAAATGTTTCTGCTTCTACACCTCTCTCGTATGTTCTCACATTAATGCTGTTGTCATTTATCTGAACAAAATTTACATTTGTGCCCCCTTCAAAATCTTTGCAGTATCTCCAGTATTTGCCTTTCTCATCTACAGGATAAGTTGCAGTATCCTCTACAAATTCTACATAGTGGGGTGAACCTGTATTTAGGAAATATGCGTTCTCTGAATACTTGTTATAAGAGTTAAGATCTATCATTTTTAGTCTTACAATGCATCTGTGAGGGGTAAAATCCAAAACTTGTGCAGTATGGAATCCATCAATTGCATTAAAATCAAAATTCTTGATTCCTCTGTGTGCAGCAAAAGCAACAAGACATCTTCCTCCGTTTCCACACATTGTCCCTTCATATCCATCTGCATTGAAATATCTCATAGAGAAATCATATTTATCACTTTTGCCAAGAAGCATAAGACCATCTGAACCAATGCCAAATCTTCTGTCGCACAATCTGTTTACCTGTTCTGGAGTAAGGTCATACTCACCGTTTCTGTTGTCTAGAATAACAAAGTCATTTCCTGCACCTTGATATTTGTATGCGTGTACTATCATATCTTTTAATTATTGGTTTTCATTTTTATAAGTTCTTGAACCATTGCATCAGCAACTTTCTCTGAGGCACCTTTTCCTCCCAATGCCTCTCTTACCAAAGCGTAGTCTGCTTTCATATTGTTTATGTACTCCTGGTTATTAAGGAGCATATCCAATTCAGCCGACAATTTGTCTGGTGTGCAATCATGTTGAAGCAGTTCTTTGAATATTTTCTTGTCCATAATAAGATTTGCAAGGCTTATATATTTGATTTTAAGAACAAGCATTGCAATTCTGTATGTTATCTCGTTTCCTCCATATCCAACTACCTGAGGTGTGCCAATCAATGCAGCCTCAAGACTGGCGGTGCCAGAACTGATAATGGCAGCCTTTGAATGTTTAAGAATTGAGTAGGTTTCGTTTTGTAAAAGTATAATGTTTTTATTCTCTTTGCCTAAAATATCTGTATAAATTTCCTTGTTTGTAGATGGTGCACCTGCCAGAAGAAAGTTATATTGAGGGTATCTTTCAGCAACTTCAACCATTCTGGGTAGCAGATACTTGATTTCGGCTTTACGGCTTCCAGCCAGCAGGCCAACAAAAGGTTTGCAACTGTCAATACCAGTTCTTTTGCAGAACTCTTCAATTGATTCGTTGGCGTATTTGTAGTTATCCACACTGTCGAGTAGGGGATTGCCATTATATATGGCATTTATGCCCCATTTCTTAAAATATTCTATCTCAAAAGGGAAAATGATAAACAGTCTGTCTACCCATTTTTTTAGTCTGTGAACCCTTTTCTCTTTCCATGCCCATACTTTTGGAGCTATGTAATAAAATACCTTAAACCCTTTTTTCTTTGCAAATTCTGCAATTCTAAAGTTGAACCCCGGATAATCTATAAGTATTATTACATCTGGGTTGTATTCAAGTATATCTTTTTTGCAATCATTCAGATTCCTTGAAATTTTTCCCAAATGGGTCAATACCTCTACTAATCCCATAACGGCAGTCTCTTTATAATGCCTTACAAGTTCTCCTCCCTCTGATTGCATCAAATCACCTCCCCAATACCTGAATTGAGCATTTTTGTCGGCCGATTTCAATCCTTTCATCAGATTTGAACCATGTAAATCGCCCGATGCTTCACCTGCTATAAGATAGTATCGCATAATGTAGTAAAATGATATTTTATTGATGTTATAAAATCCAGTTGCTTTCCAGTAATTTTACGCTGTTGTAATCAGTTGTGTCAATCTTGTGGGGTACAATGGTAACATATTTGTTCTCCAGAAGGATGTGGTCTGCATCTGTAGTTTCTGTATCGGTATTTATAAACTCTCCTGACATCCAGTAATATGGTTTGCCATGAGGATCAATTCTCCTTTCAAACTCTTTTGTCCATCTCCCTTTTCCCTGTCTTGCTATTTTTACCCCTTTTATTGCATCAGGACTACATTTTGGAAAGTTAATGTTAAGGTATACCCCCTTATCTAATTCTGTCTTGAAATAGTTATCAAGAATCTTTGGTAGAATAGTTTCTACAGCAGAAAAATCTGCATCTGCACTATGGTCATCCACAGAAACGCCAATAGAGGGTATGTTATATAAAGTTCCCTCAATTGCCGCACTAAGTGTGCCTGAGTATAATGCTCCCGACGATGCATTTGAACCATGGTTTATTCCAGATACCAACAAATCTGGCAAATCATTGACGAACAAATCATTCATAGCCATTTTTACACAGTCTGACGGTGTGCCTGTTAATGTGTAAATGGTTACTTTGTTTCCATTGGTGTGTGTATATGTTTCATGCAGATTAAACCTTAATGGGGCATTAAGTGTTACTGCTACAGATTTACCTGATTGAGGCTCTTTTGGTGCAACAACAGTTACGTTACCATACTCTGCAAGTAACTTTATTATTACTTTAATTCCTTTAGAAGTGTAACTGTCATCGTTGGTAATAAGAATCTCGCGCATTATTTTATATAATATGTTAAAAAAATATTAAAAAATCGAGTGTAAAGGTAGTTAATTTCATTCAATTTTTATACATTTGCGCGTGTTTTCTGCAAGGTGGAAAATTGAAATGTAAATGTTTTAATTAAATATATTTATAGAAATGAGTAAAATTAAAATTGGTATTAACGGTTTTGGCCGTATCGGTCGTCTAGTATTCAGAGCAGCTCAAGAGAGAGACGATATTCAAGTAGTAGGTATTAATGACCTTATTGATGTTGATTACATGGCTTACATGCTTAAATATGATACTATGCACGGTAAATTCCAAGGTACAGTAGAAGTTGTAGACGGTAAACTTGTTGTAAACGGAAATCCTATCCGTATCACCTCAGAAAGAAATCCTGAAGATCTTAAATGGGATGAAGCAGGTGCTGAATATGTAGTTGAGTCTACAGGT
>JAFYMJ010000136.1 GCA_017556665.1 Bacteroidales bacterium | reverse complement strand
GAGTATCAGAATGCAAGAAAATCTGCAAGGGAGAAACTGTTGAAGGTAGCATCAAAAATGCATAATTGTGAATATGCAGATGATACTTTCATTATTGGTATTGGAGGAAGATACGAGTATAAGAACAAAGGAATAGATGTTTTGCTTGATGCAATAGCAAAAATCAAGAACGGCAGCTACTGTGGCAGAAAACTTTTGGCTTATATTATGATTCCAGCCGGTAACAATGGCCCGGACAGAGAGCTGGTTGCCAAAATTAATGAGAATGTAAATCCAGATTATACAACATTTACATCTCATTATTTGACTGACCCTAATTACGATGCCGTAATGGGAAAAGTAAGGGCAATGGGCTTGAGTTATAAAGATGACAACATAGGATTGGTGTTTGTACCTTGTTATTTAAATGGTAATGATGGAGTTTTCAATACTACATATTACAATTTATTGATGGGTATGGATATCACTGTGTTCCCTTCATATTATGAGCCATGGGGATATACTCCTCTAGAAGCGGTAGCGTTCAGCGTCCCTACAGTAACCACTTCACTGGCAGGCTTTGGCCTTTGGGTTAGAGATCATTTTAAAGGTGACCACTATGCTGTTGAGGTAATCAACAGAGGTGATTCAAATTACGATGCTGTTGTAGACGGCGTTGTTTCAAAAATTTACGAAATATCAAAATTGGACGAGAAAGAGAGTGCAGACTATAGAGCAAATGCACAGAAGGTGTCAGAAGTAGCACTATGGAAAAACTTGATTTCTCAATATACTAAAGCATATATGTCTTCATTAGAACATGTAGTAGAAAGAAATGGTGCTTTTCCTGAGAACAATCAACAGGAACAAGCTTATGTAAAATACAATGTAAACACTCCAGAGTGGAGAACTCTTATTATTAACAAAGATCTTCCAAGCGTACTTAAACCTCTTGACATTATATCAAAGAACCTATGGTGGTGCTGGAATCAAGAGGCTATAGATCTGTTCAAGACCGTAAGTGAGGAGCTATGGAACATAGCTAACGGCAATCCGATTGCCATGTTGGATATGGTAGATCTAAAAAGATACAAAGAGTTAGAGGCAGATAAGTCATTTATTGCAAAATTGGAGGAGGTTTATGCTCACTTCAACCAATATATGGCTCAAAAAGAGGATAGAAAAGGTCCAAAAATTTCATATTTCTGTATGGAGTATGGTTTGGATACATCTCTAAAAATTTATTCAGGTGGCTTGGGTATCTTGGCAGGTGACTACCTTAAAGAGGCAAGTGACATGAATGTAAATATGAATGCTGTAGGCTTCTTGTATAAATATGGCTATTTTACACAACAACTTTCAGCTCAAGGAGATCAGGTTGCCAATTATGAGCCTCAGGATTTCACAAAAACTCCAGCTGTTCCTTTAATGACAGAGGATGGCAAATGGTTGACAATCTCAGTTGCATTCCCTGGAAGAAACATATATGCAAGAGTATGGAAAGTAGAGGTAGGTAGAATTGATTTGTATCTGTTGGATACAGATTTTGAGAAAAACTTGCCAGAGGACAGATTTGTATCACACCAACTATATGGTGGAGATTGGGAGAATCGTCTAAAACAAGAGTTGGTTCTAGGTATTGGTGGTATCAGAGCTTTGAGAGCTCTAGGCAGCTATGCAGAGGTTTACCACTGTAACGAGGGTCACGCAGCATTCATTGGTCTGGAGAGATTAAGAGAGTATGTTCAAAATGAGAATATGACTTTCTCTCAAGCTATAGAGATTGTAAAAGGTTCATCATTGTTTACTACACATACACCAGTGCCTGCAGGACACGATGCATTCTCAGAGGATTTGTTAAGAGCTTATATTTCTCATTATCCACAAAGATTGGGAATTGACTGGACTAAATTGATGTCATTAGGTAAGCTTGATGCATACAATTATGATGAGAAATTCTCAATGAGTATTTTGGCTGCAAACCTAAGTCAGGAGGTTAACGGTGTTTCTTGGTTACATGGTAAAGTTAGCCAGGAGATTCTAGGCAATATGTGGCCAGGTTATCTTCCAGAAGAGTTGCATGTTGGTTATGTAACAAATGGTGTTCACTATCCAACTTGGACAGCTCCAGAGTGGAAAGAGGTTCATGCAGAGGTATTTGGAGAGGAGTTCAAAACTCACCATTATGACAAGAGCTGCTTTGGTGGAATCAGAAAAGTTGCAGATGAGAAAATTTGGGAGACAAGAAAAGCTCTTAAGAGAAAATTAATCCTTAAAGTTAAAGAGTTGTTCTCTAACCCAGCTATTGCAACACACTATTCTCCTCATCAGATTGTTAAGATTAAGAAGACTCTTAGCGAGGATGTACTTACAATTGGATTCGCAAGACGTTTTGCAACATATAAGAGAGCTCATTTGTTGTTCAGAAACTTGGACAGATTGAATGAGATTATCAATAATCCAGAGCAACCAGTTCAATTCTTGTTTGCAGGTAAGGCTCACCCAGCTGATAAGGCAGGTCAGGATTTGATCAGAAGAATTGTTGAGATTTCAAAAATGCCTCAATTCATTGGTAAGATTGTATTTGTTCCTAACTATGACATTACAATTGCCAAATATTTGGTTCAAGGTGTTGACATTTGGATGAACAACCCAACAAGACCTCTTGAGGCATCTGGTACAAGTGGAGAGAAAGCAGTTATGAATGGTGTAATGCACTTCTCAGTTCTTGACGGATGGTGGGTTGAAGGATATAAAGAGGGTGCTGGTTGGGCTCTACAGATGGAGAGAACATACGATGACCAAAACTTCCAGGATGAGTTGGATGCAGCTACTATATACAATATTATTGAGGGTGAGATTGCTCCACAATACTACAGTAAAAATGACAGGGGCTATTCTCCTGCATGGATTGAGACAATCAAGAATTGTGTAGAGTATGTAGCTTGCAACTTTACTACAAACAGAATGATGTCTGACTACATTAACCAATATTACATGCCTTTGGCTAAGAGACATGCAAGTTTGGTGGCAGACAACTGCAAAATGGCTAAAGAGTTGGCTCAATGGAAGAGATTGATGAGAAGAGAGTGGCCGCTAATAGAAATTTCTTCAAGAACCAAAATTTCAAACAACACTCTTGTTTTAGGATCTGAGTACAAGGCAGAGATCCAATTGACAATTGGAGAGCTTAATCCTGAGTATATTGGAATTGAGCTAGTGCTTGCTGCTCCTGGCAAAAAAGGCAAATTAACTGTTAAAGAGATTTTTGAGTACAAGGTTAAGGAGCATAAAGATGGTGTGGCAACATATGTATGTGATGTTGTTCCAGATAGAGCAGGCGCTTACCAATTGGCAGTAAGAATGTATGCTAAACATCCAAATCTTCCTCACCGACAAGATTTTGAGTTAGTAAAATGGTTGTAGCAGCAACAGGCTTCTTTGATGGAGTTCATAGTGGACATAAGAAGGTTTTGTCTTTATTATGTGATATTGCCAAAAGAGAGGGTAAAGAGAGTGCCGTAGTCACTTTTTGGCCTCATCCCAGGAATGTATTGCAAAAAGGGGCAGACACCTTAAGATTATTGAGTACCATTGAAGAGAAAAGAGATCTTTTAAAAGGTATGGGGATAGGGGAACTTATCACCATACCTTTCAATAAAGATTTCAGTAACCTTACAACAAGAGAATTCCTTAAAGACTGGCTAAAGGATAAATATAACATATCATCCCTTATAATCGGTTACGACCATAGAGTTGGACATGATGCAATGTCACAGCAAGAGATGATAGCATTGGCCCAGGAGATTGGAATTAAAGTTTATAGGGTTGATGAGTTTATAATGGATGACAATATTATAAGCTCAACAAAAATCAGGAACTTGCTTTTGGAAGGAAATATAGAGAAGGCAAATGAGTTCCTTGGTTACAGATATGGTTTGAAAGGGGTAGTTGTTTCTGGGCAGAAGGTTGGCAGAACAATAGGTTTTCCAACAGCAAACATGAAATTGTACGAACCTTTAAAACTGGTGCCGGCAGATGGTGTGTACAGCACCTTGGTAGAGGTTTTTGGCAAGACATACATTGGTATATGCAATATAGGAACCCGCCCAACTGTTGGTGATAATAATGAGAGGACAATTGAGACTCATATTTTGGATTTTGACGAGTATAT
>JAFYMJ010000135.1 GCA_017556665.1 Bacteroidales bacterium | reverse complement strand
AGGAGGAAACTCCCACCCGAACATTAAAACTCTCCTCGCTATTTCTTTATTTTATTTAACAAATATTTTCCTCTAATGATCTCAGCAACACTCACTGAAGATGATATACATCCGTGAGGTTTATGTGAAGGATTACCATCATATAGCTCAGCAATTGAACCAATTCCGTGAACATTGATATCCTCCTCAAATGCATTAAGCAGCTCTTTTCCTTTCTTCACAAAGCTCTTACCCAACAATTTAGCTGTCGCCTCAACATAAGGTCCTAGCAACCAAGGGAATGCACAACCATTATGATGAGCGTGATCACGTTCAAACTGGTTACCCTCATAAACACCTTTGTACAAAGGATTTTTTGGAGACAAAGTTCTTATACCTCTTACTGTAAGCAGTTCTTTTTGAACAGCTTTTAAAACCTCCATCTTGGTAACATCATCAATTGGAGAGTACTCCACTGCAGCTGCTATCAACTGGTTAGGACGGGTAAAGATATTTTTACCATTCTCATTGTAGAAGTCAGCCAAATGGCCTCTCTCCTCAACCCAGAAGTAATTGATATAATTTACTTTTATGCTATTGATAACTCTATCCCATTTCTTTCTTAGAGTACCTTTACCATATTTCTCATCCATCTCAACTGCAAAGCACAATGCATTATACCACAATGCATTTGTCTCAACTTGATATCCGTGACGCTCAGTTACTGGAGATCCGTTGCTGTATACATTCATCCAAGATAGAGCTGTACCAGGTTTCTGGCACCACAACAAGCCGTTCTCATGAAGAACAACCTCATTTCTCTCGCCGTTGGTATAAGTATCAAGAAGTGCAGCAAGATCTTTACCGTATTTCTTCCATACATACTCAGGTTTTGCACCAAACTCAATGTACTGCTGCAAAGTTCTGAACAGCCACAATGGAAGATCCGGCTCGTTGCCAGCCTTGAACAGTCTGTCCCTCTTCTCTGTAAGAAGATTCTCCAAAACTGCCTCAAAGTGTTTTGTATCACCATCGTTATAAAGGGTAAGACCAGGAATTGCAATTAGAGAGTAACGCAAATCCTCGTAATCCCAAGTATAACCGGCATTTACACTATATTTATTGTTTTGCTTAAGAACACATTGCTGACCAGCAAGCTTCAAGCAATCCTCATAACTGTTTCTTGAGTTATCAACTCTCTTGGCAACCTCAGCATCAAATCTTGTTTTTAAGCTGCGTGGTTTAACCTCAGAAGTTGATGCTGAAAGAATAATACTTTCACCTTTTTTGATTGGAATCTCAAAGTAACCAGGAACAAACAAATCCTCTTTATCTGCAAAACCTCTACGGCTCTCCTCTTTGTAGGTTACATTTTTATACCAATCTGGATTAGCCACCCACTCTCCTGCTCTATTCAATTGCAAGTGTAATGTTGGGAAACCCTCATACAACTTAAATGCAACACCGTTGTTTACTGCTGTATATTTGGTGTTAGCACCGGTATTGGCATATGTAAGTGAGTGAATATTTCTGAATGCAAGGAAAGGCTTAATTCTAAGGGTTGTTTCAGAATGAGCATCCAACAATGTGTATTTAACTAAAACCTCCTCAGTCTCTCTAACAAACATAATTGTTTTGCTGAAAATCATACCACCAACTCTGTATGTAACAGTTGATGCATAATCCATTTCAAAATCAATGATATATTT
>JAFYMJ010000013.1 GCA_017556665.1 Bacteroidales bacterium | reverse complement strand
CCCTCCATAAATGCATTAAGTGCCAATACAATATCAATCTCGTTTGCACCTTGCTCAATGGCCATTTTGCACTCAAGAAGCTTAACTTCCAAGAAACTTTGAGAGTTAGGGAATACTCCGGCAACTACAGTAATGTTTACACCCTCTGCGGTAAGATTGTCTTTAATTGCTTTTCCAAGATTAGGGTAAACGCAAATTGATGCTGGGGTAGGGTAGTTTGGATAGTGTGCCTTAACATCATTCACTTTTTTTGTGAAATTAGCAACTTTGGTATATGTGTCAACGCTGTTTAGGGTTGTAAGATCCATATATCCAAGGCAGCTTGCCAAATTGGCAGGGGTTACCCAGTTATCAAGATTATTTTGAACAGATGTAAGAACTTTGTCTATATTCTCCAAGCTTGGAGTATATCCATATTTTTCTAAAATTTTTTCCATATGTTATTCCTTATTTTTTGTATCAATCAATATAGTAACCGGACCATCGTTGGTCAAATCGACCTTCATATCTGCCCCAAACTCACCTGTTGCAATTTCTTTCTCCATTGCCTGTTGCAATGACTCTATAAGTTTCTGGTATATAGGAATGGCAACGTCTGGTTTGGCCGCCTTTATATATGATGGCCTGTTTCCTTTTGCTGTTTGGGCGTGTAGAGTAAACTGGCTTATAAGGAGAATATCTCCATTTATATCCTTCACCGACAAGTTCATCACACCTGCCTGATCATCAAATATCCTAAGGTTTACAATCTTTTTTGTAATCCATGCAATGTCTTCGGCTGTATCTGCATCCTCAATTCCAACAAGTATCAACATACCTTTCTCTATTTTACCAAGAACTTTGGTTCTGGAGTCATCTGAGCACTTATGACCATATGCGGGGGTGTGCTCCCCTGTTGGGTTTACACTTACACTTGCTTGTGTTACTCTTTGTATAACAACTCTCATTTTATCCCTTTATTTGAATTTTATAACCCTCTTTAACAAGAGGTGATGCAATCTTTTCCATCTCTTGTACAGTTACCTTCTCCAAACCTTGTGCAGGAGTCTCTCTGTCCAGCGTATACATCATTATTTCTCTTGGCTTTAGCTCTCTAACCAGCTCTTGCCATTTGTTGCAATGCTCACCATTGGTGCAATCTATCCTTACTCCATCTACAGTACCTTTAAGGAACATAGTCTGTAGAATAAAGTTGCCGTCAAACAGTTTTAAATTATCAATAGTCTCCTCTAAAGAGTATGCCTGGTTAGGTCTGTCTATTGCATTGGCCATATCTTTAATTGGGGAGTCAATTTTTAAGATAGGGTTATCTACCTTTTTAAGTGCCTCTCTTACTTGAGAATTTCCAATTTGAGTGGCATTGGAAAGTACAGATACTTTTGCCGATGGATATAACTTGTCTCTTAAGGCAAGAGTCATATCTATAATCTTTGGAAAGTCTGGGTGTAGTGTTGGCTCCCCATTTCCGGAAAATGTAATGGTATCTACCGCAATCCCCTCTTTGCTTAAATTGTGCAATCTGGTAGACAAAGCCTCCTCAACTTGTTCATATGTTGGGAGTGTAGTATCCTTTTTGCCATCTTTATTCCAGCCACACTCGCAATATATGCAATCAAAGCTGCACCATTTGCCAAATTTAGGAAGCAAGTTTACACCTAAAGAGTTACCTAAGCGTCTGCTCTTAATAGGACCAAAAACTATCTCGTTGAACAGTATTGTTGACATATTGCATTCTGTTTATAAAATTCTTCTTGTGGTAGAATTTTTGGTTAGCTTAAACTCATCCCAATCAATATTGCTTATTAAGACTGCACCTGGTTTTTTTCCAATCTCAAAGCTTCCTAACTCATCCTCTTTTCCCACTGCGTATGCTCCATTAAGGCATGCCCAAGTAAGGATTTCATGTAAAGGTATATCGGGAAAATTATTGTGAATACATAAAATCTCTTTTGCTATAGATAAAACAGTGTTGCTTGAAAGGCTGTCTGTACCCAGGCAAATCTTAAGATTGTTGTTTCTCATTAGTTCCAGAGGAGGTAACATCCTGTGGATAAAAATATTTGATAGAGGGCATATTGTAAAATAAGGCTCTTTAAGATTCTTTTTTGCGTAATCTATGCTCTCTTGGTTTATTACAGTATTGTGTACAAGATTTATTCTTCCCTCAATAGGGGCAGAGGCAAAGGTAAGCAGGTTATCTATAAAATATACCAGAGCAGGTTTGCCGGTTACCGGAGGGGTGCTCAAACCTCTTCCCTTGTAGTTCTCTGCCAATGCACCTGTTCCCTTTGATATCATATCTTCCTCTTCCATACTCTCCTGGTTATGGTATGAAAGGAATCCACTCTTTAGCCCCTCTTCTGATGCCATTTGCAAAAGTTCAGGACTCATTGTGTATGGTGAGTGAGGGGTAATTGCAGCAGCCAAACCAAACTCCTTTGCAGATGCAACAACCTCTTTGCCGCCATTGAGAACCTCCTCTGCATCCTGTGGCTCTGTTCCAAAAAGTTCAACATATGTTCTTGTGAACATTGGGGTTGCAGATTTATAATCAAAACTCTCATTACAGTTGCTGATATCGCACATTGCACTTACCCCTTGTGCATATAAAATATCAATCTGGTCTTTAAGAGCCTTTAACCTTCCCTCTTTGTCTACAGCACATCTCAATGCATTTATCTGATTGATGAATCCGCTCATCCCTGTCCCTTGCTCAAAAAGATTTACAAGGTGCGAAAGCTCAATATGGGTATGTGCATTTGTAAAACCAGGGCACAAGATTCCGTTATAGAATTCAGTATCCTGACACTCTCCGTTGAGCTGTCCAATCTCCACAACACAATTGTTGTTGTCAAAAACAACATATCCGTTTTTAATTGGTTCTCCAACAATAGGGAAAATATAATTAGCGGCAATCTTTCTCATATGAATTTATTTCTCACGTTCTTTTAAATCTGTTTTGGTAAGGTTTCTGTCTATCTCTTTTTCTACCTTCCTTTTACTCCTGCTTGAAATAGGCTTGAAATCATATCCTTGAATGCGGGTTACTTTTGTCTCTTTGGCAGGAT
>JAFYMJ010000134.1 GCA_017556665.1 Bacteroidales bacterium | reverse complement strand
CAAGCCAAACTTACCCTACCGCCACTGTCGTCATATCCATATAAATACGAAAGGAGGCGACTAAATCACTTATTAGTCGCCCCCATTTTATTATCAATACGATTGGATAGAATAAGAGCAGACAATAAACTAATAATTTTATTTATCCTCTTCTATATTGTATTATTTTGTAAATATTCTTTGGCCTCTGTCCGGTACTTTAATGTTTTGGTATTTTCTATCTTCACAGGAAATTCTTTTATCATTTTTGCATAGTTCCTGGCTCCTTCATAATCCTCTTTTGCAAGACTCATCTTAAATAAATACCATATAGGTGTTAACATACCAGGCACCATATAATGAGCTTCCTTAAAATATTTAGCCGCTTGGGCATAATTCCTCTCTCTTAAATATAAATCTCCTATTGCACAATAACTTTCACATGAGGGAGTTACTCTCCCTATTAGATGTTCTACCTCTTCTACTCTTTCACTCTGTCTGCATATACTTAGCACACACCTATCATATAGATACTGGTCATTCTCTAATAAGCCTATATTTGTATCCAATATTTTTTTTAAGGAATCTTTGTTTATATTACCACGTTCACTACTCAAAATACTTTGCATTATTTTTGATCTTTGATGGTCGGATGAATGGCAATGGACACAAATAGTAAGTACTATTATAAATAATAATGAATAGAACATATATCCTACCTTTGATATATTTAATTTCTGCTCATTACTTAATCCTACCATAGATACTAAAACTACATTTAACACAAATTCTTCTGATGGATATGAAAAGCTCCCAAAAAGTAGCCACCCTATTATAATGCTTCTAATACTACTCTCAAGAACCCCATTCTTCCTTAATTTGAACAAAACTTCATAGAGCAACATACTGAGTATAATCAACCCTAAAATACCCTCCTCTACCGTTAAATGTATAAATTCATTGTAGACACTCCTATTGTTACTACCAACATCCCTAAATATGGATTGGGGATGAGCCTTAAAATAATCTCGCTGGTATAGCATATACTGCCTCTCTACCGAAAAAGGTCCATGTCCATAAATTGGGGAGGATATTATCATGTCTAACGATACACGCCATATTAACAGCCTACCTGCTATTGAACCTCGCTTATAGCTACTAAATACAAAAAACAATACCCCAGAAATCAATATCAGAAACAATATATGACGCTTGGTTATCTTATCCTTAAACCTATAGAATAGATATGACAAAGATCCACCCAACAACGAAACTATTGATGCTCGTGAATTACTTAAAAAAAGAATACACACGGTAAATATGAACAAAATGTACATAAATACTGATATAGCTTTACTTCTTGGCGTATTTGTTTTATTTCTTGAATAATAGATACCAAGGAATAATGAACTTAATGCACTTAAACTCAACAGACCTGCATAGGGACCTGGATTAGAAAAACTACCTGTGATTTTGAATAGTGCTGAAACTGGAGCTTTAAGTTCCAAAAACTGTAATAAACCTATTATTGATTCATAAAATCCATATGCACTAAGTATATGTAATATAAATCTATAACTGAAGTATATGCGGCATGTTATATATACAAGTAACAACAATCCCCATTTATATATATAACAACTGCTCAATGGTATCTTATGTATAAAGAGACATATTACACCATACAGATAATACAGAAATACTATAAAATCAATCCTACTTAACGTATGTATTCTTCTCAAACTATACATTAATTGTCCAAACTCTCCATTTTACGTTCTATCACAAGTTCTGAGTGGTGGTATTGCCTTGCTCCTGATCTACCCTCTACCTCTACCCTATATTTACTGTGCGAATCTGTTGTATAGAAACTCACTGTGGCTTTTCCGTCATTATCAAATTTTAATGATGGATTCCAATATACGGTTATCCTATTGTCTGTCTCCTTATTCTTCCTTTTTGTTGCCTCATATTTGGGTGAATAGAACTTTACTGGTTTTTGCCAGCCTATTGGATAGGCACTGGATACATTATATGGGACTAAATCTGTTCTTGTGTATGGTTTAGTCTTAATCATTAATACAGGAGAAGGATATCTGGTTGAACAAATTGCCGGTTGAAATGGCGTTGCAGAAAGTCCTGAAACATAAATCATTGATTCAATATCAGATAATTTTAAATCATATACATCATGGTTATAAAATTCATTTGGAACTATATGAATGCCATTTACATATACCTGAACAACATGTTGATTTCTTCTTGAATGACCAAATGAAGGTCCCATAAGAAATCGTCCATCTGAGTTAAACCATATACTTGTATATGTAGTCACGATATATGTTAGTAAATCATAATCTCTTACATATGGTGCAATATCAAGAGCATCCCTATACCAATCTTTTCTTATTGCATAATTTGGAAGAATGGAAGGTGAATTCTTAGGGGTTATCAATTGTGTAGTTACAACAATTGGATCAAGTTCAAATGCCATTGCATAATCTCCGTCATCCTTACCATAATATATACTCTCTACCGCCTTCTTATAACTATCTGTATACTCTACCTTTTCTCCTCTCACTGGATAATCATGTACCGGGGCAAAATAATCATTCTGTAAAATTGGCATATGACTCTTACTCTTTCCATTCTTACCTACTGCACTTACTATAAATCTTGTATTCTCTGGAAAATCTACATCCCGCAATACAAAGTACCCGGAATCTATCTGACCCATAGCCCTAAAATTTATACTTGGAGCCAAAAAAGAGACTGTTGCTCGCTTGGTTAACCCTATGGGATTAACTACCTTCCCAAAAAGCGTCTGACGGTACTCCCTACCAAAATATGGCTGCTCACTCTTTCCCTGAACTATCTTGTCTATTTCATAATAGCGCCATCCTTGTGTCTGTAACAATAAATCTCCTCTGAGAATCCTCTCTGACAATGGAATGGTTGAATTAAAATACCATTCTATATCCTCTATATAACCCTTAAGCTCACTCTTTAAGAGCATATAGGACTGTATTGTTGTCTTCTCCTTATCTTCTGTTAATCCCATATCGGTAACCGATAATGAAAAATTGGAAATACTGTCAAGAATTGATGCCGGTACTTTAACACTCAAGTCAACCACGTCTCTTTTGCCATATTCTGTAGAATCTGTACTTAATGTCAATACCTCTTTCTCGGTTGGCAAAACTAACAGTGGACGCTCTGCATAAACATTCCCTTCTGGATCTATTACCGACACTGAATGAATTCCTGCAGTAAGTGAACGCATCTGAACTGTCAGGGTCTCTTCTGTATTATTTATGTCCTTACTATAATAAATCTCTGATCCATTGTGCAGATAAACTTTCAACCCTTGTGATAAAAGTGTCCCTGTTGTATTGACTGTTATCTGAACCTTATCGCTTTGCGAATAATCTTCTATCCCTGATACTGAAAACCTCCCTTGGATGGTTACACCATCTGT
>JAFYMJ010000012.1 GCA_017556665.1 Bacteroidales bacterium | reverse complement strand
CATTTTCTTTATTTATATTAAATTGTGTTTTATAAATATTTTCTACTAACTCAACAGTGCTGTAATATAAATATAGATATTTATTAGTTTCAACATTCTGAATATAGCCATCTTTGTCTATCTTCCACAAATACCTGTCAATATCACTATCTGATTTTATCTGCTCATCATTATCATAAGTCTTAATTTCCAGAGCATTACCAGCAGAGTTAACTCCCAAGAATTTGGTTGGAGAATAATAAGACTGTAACAAATATGTGCTTGAATTATCATAGGAATTGGTTTTTGTGCCAACAGTATGAGCAGACAATGACAAACTGGAATTTGTGTAATCCGGTGTGGCACTTCCTGCAGCATACATACCTCCCGAAAACTGAACAAAGAAATCGCTCAATTCAGGGGTAGTCTCATATAAATAAGTATCATACACTACAACATTTCCATTGGCAGGAATCTTCTTGATTTCAGTGGAACCAAGATCGGGAAAATTCAGGTTTTCTGAACCGCTTGGGGTGCTGTGGTCGTCTTTGGGGAAAAGGTAGCCTTTGCTCTGGTTCCTTTTAGAGAGCATAATGTTTCCAATAAACAGGTCTTTGTCGGGAACAAGATTGCGGAAAGTAATGGACAATCTTCCCACTGACCTTATCAAATGTGCATCAATTGTATTTACTCCGGCACTGATTGCAACATCCTTAATTAAAGAACAAGGTATTCCCTGGGCACTTGTAAATTCTGGAGATGAACCGGAAATTATCTCTCCTAAGGCCGTATTCAAGAATGAATCATCAATGGAACCGGAAGTTTTTGAATCAAGACCAGTATAATTTGCAACTATATACAACTTATGATCACCTCTGGGAACTGTACTGAAGGTAACAGTTGCAGATGTTGCATTAGGGGATGTAAATCTTGTTGCCACTATACTGTTAGTGCCATCAACAAGCCAAATGCTTAATGTTTTGATTGTTTTGTCTGCAGGTGATTCCAAAACCGCTTTTGTTCCTGAATACTCAGCCGGCTGGTCTATATTTATTACAAGTTTACCTGTACCATCTTCGGTTCCACCTATAATGTCTTCTCTGCTACAGCCATACAAAAAGGCTACAGACAAAAGAATAAAATAAGTATAAAATCTTTTTAGCATCATAAGTTAATGTCTATATTAGAATCCACACCTGTCCAATCTGCTATATCAACGGTTAAAGATATATTTGCATCTTTAATGACAATAGTGTAAGTATATATTTTACCAGGCTCAAAAGTTGTTGCCGGCAATACTGCAGTATGAAGGGCTGACCCTCCTGATGAAGTTGTAAAGTTCAATGATGTACTGCCAGAGATTGCCTGCGGAACTATGAAAACTACACCATCATTGTCAAATACAGTCGCCTCAGTTGTATTGGTAAACATTTTTGAACCTGTCCACTCAAACAGTTTGCTGCTATTATCAGTATAAATGGGAATCCATCTGAAATCATGTGCAGAAGCATTTATTCCATCCTCACCATACATAAGTGTCCCCACGGTAACCAATCCTTTCAAATAAAAGGATTCAATATAGTCTGTTTCAGCATCAGCGAACTTAACCTTGAATTTGAGACCACTCAATACATGTTTGAATTGAAGGTTAACTGTACCTACGCCGTCAGTAACTGGATATCTCTGTACATAGGCAACCTGAAGATCATACATCTGTACACCCGACGCATACGAAATTGAAAGCAGGTTCGCATTGGAACTGGCATTTACCGCATCATCAGCAACAAGTTGGTCATATGGCCAGAATGCACGGAACCTATAATAATTTGACCTCACCCATTTAGCTTTGGGAGTATATCCCCATGCACCCCCACCATACGATACCTGTTTGGCGGCAGATGTTTCAAATACGGGTGTTACAAAATTGGAGTTTGTACCCGATCTTAATCCATATACACCAAAAGATTTACCCTGCAACTCTGCAGCTGTATTAACCATAGATGATCCAGCCCCTGCCTTGACTATTTCATTCAAAACATTATTGTTGCCAGAAAAATCTATAATAATATCTTGAGCAGGTTCTTCTTTTGAACAAGCTATCAATATTGGCAAAAAAGCCAATAATACATATTTGAACATCTTTACCATTTCTCTACTTCTTTGGATTCTGCACTACTACTGTTTCGGGGGATATCTTTATGGTATACACCTGTTTTCTACCTGTTGACGGTTTAGGAAGATTACTCATATCCAACTCCACTTCTCTATAAATAGGCACCAAGGTGCCATCAACTTTATAATTGTAGAAAATTACCGGTTTTATGTCTTGCGGTATCAGATATATACTTTCTCCTACACACTCTGGAGTATTCTTTAAACTATTGTCACCCTCAAATACTACAACATCTTTTTTTTCTGAGAGATCATACCAGTGAGGAGTGCTATACTGCATAAAGTTTCCTTTGGTATAAACATCCTTAAGCTTTACCCCTGTAATATTCAAATTAATATCATTAGAAGAAACAGCATATACCTTAAACAAAACCTCAGACATAGGGCTCTTGAACACAAGTTGGACTGGAGCATCTATTTCTGGAGAAATCATATCCATAACAGGCTCTGAGTACAAAAAGCCACAGTCTTTTGCTGCATCAAAATTCTTTAACTCAACTCCATTTTCTCTTGAAAAAGTTGCATTGCAATCCGACGGAGAGAACGCAAAGAAATTCATTCTGTACTCATCAGATGGCCAAATATGTTGCTGAACTGTATACCAAAAACCATCAAGGTACTTTACCTGTAAATCATCAAATACTACATCTGCATCTGATCTATTGCTATTCCAATTTTTACTGTTTATAAGCTTATATCCCCAAACTCTAAAAGGAACATCATTTGGATATACTACATCAGTATAATTTGCTTTGGTTCGATTACCTACAACAGCATTAAAGAAGATACTGAAATTAGGTTCATAATCTTCTTCTTTGTTAACACAACCCGCTAATGCAAGAAGCATTAATAGTGCAACCAATATGTATGTATATCCTTTTTTCATTACACACCTACATTAATGTCTCCTCCACTCAAATCATCCCAACCACTTGGTGTACCACTGAATTCTATGTACTCATCTTTTGTACTTATAGAAATTCTATATATAATTTTTTTACCGGCTTCCCACATTGGTAAAGAAGGGGTATATAATGTAATTACAGCTGGTGCCTGAACTACACCACCTTTAGTATAACCTATAATAATTGTGGGAGGATTACCACCTGCCGAATTGGTTGGCTGAGGAATCATCATTGTTTCCCCAAACAATTCAGCATCTACTGGTCTTGCTGGAGAACTTACAAAATCATACTCCAATTCAATCTTGGAAGATACTGAATTAGGATAATCCTTCTCGCTTGTTAAATTTGTCCACCCATTAGATACAAAATCTCCTTGAGTATATATATTTTGTAATTGAAATGAAGTGATTTCTATTTTATCGGCATCGGCAATGTCAGTTCCCGAACGCGCTGGCTCATTTGCATATGAAATCAAGAACTGTACAGTACACAATTTGTGTTTAAATAAAGTAGGGACACCAGATGTAAAGTATGAATATGCATTATATACAAGATCTTTTGCAACATCAGCAACAAGGAGATCAGTTTCAGACGAAAGATTCCCTACAACAGCAGAAACCTTATAATCTGTAAACATAATGCCGTTGGCCGGTGTACATGTAACCTTGTTTTTAAGGTTATCATATGGTGCATAGGAGAAAAACGTGAGAGAACTCCCATCTTTTGGCCAGAAATAAGATGTTGCCCCCTTCCATACTCCCCCTTGTTTAGAGATTTGCGCATTGTCAATATATTTCTCTATTCCAGCATCATTTTTGTTTGCATCATAAGACTTTCCTGCCTCAAACTTATAGGCAAAAGTACCAAATGTGCCATCAAAGGGAGAAAACGCAGCTTTTGTTGTTGAATTCTGTTTTACCGGGGCAAGATTATACCATATTTCACTCTGTTGCGGTTCAATATTCTCATTTGAAACACAAGAGTGCAACCCCAGTATAACAGAAGCTGCAAAAAATAATATGATTCCTTTTATTATAATTTTCATCCTTTTCCCGATAAAATCAATTAGTACCTAAGGGCGGTTTCACCCGCCCTTAAGTTAAATGTTTAAATTATTACATACTCCAAGAATATGATGTACCAGTATCCCACACCTCAACAGCAGGATCCCAAAGAATCTCGTTAAGAGATAGTGTGATTGTAAGGGTATATTTCTTACCTGGCAACCAACCTTCAGTAAAGATTGTATTAAGGTTTACGGTATTTGTTACTTCCTCCAATGCAGAACCGTTGTGAACAGTGTAAACAATTGTTACTGTCTCATAATTTGCCAAAGTATGAGGCAACATTATTGTGTATTCGCTACCTGTTGAGTTAGTATTATTCAATGGAGTAGTATTAGAAGAACCGTCATTTACAATTAGAGTACCGTCAGCATCACTAGCAGTATATAGATTAAGGGTTGCTGCAGTACCTACATCTTCTGTCCAAACATCATTATGTGGTGCCGTACCTGAAGCAGGAGCTCCTGTAGGAAGATACTGAGTATTAACACCTTGAGTGTATGTTCCTTTTACACATACATCATTGAAAGTGATAGATTTTACCTTAAATGTATAACCTGTATAAGCATTATCAGTTTTTGCTTGAATTACCAAAGATGAAAGGATATGATAGAATAGAGTTGGAACTCCTTGAGTAACACCATCTTGACCATAAGGAGGATTAACCGATGCAGTGTTACTTTTTTGGTCTGCCGCAATTTTAGCAACCATCAAATCCTTATTTTTGGAAGTAGCAACGTTATAATCGACAAAAACTATACCTGTAGTATTGGAACAATCTCCCATTGCCAGAGCAGGGGCCGGTGTACCATCACCCCAGGCAAAGAAAGTAAGTTTGCTATTCGCATCTTTAGGCCAATAATAAGCAGTTGCTGCTTTCCATTTATTATCATTATACGAAATCAAAGCATGGTCAATAAAAGTAGCAGCAGTAGAAGAATTATCAGCCCAATTTGAACCATAACCCTGCACCAAATATGCGAACGAGTAAAATTTGTTATCAGTACCGTAAGTAGTAGCTTTTGTCAACGGAGCTGTAAGATAGGTAATCTCTTTATTACCATCATTTTGAGAGATAACCTCATTCTTTGTACAACTTGCAACCACTGCAAGAAGTGCAACTACAAAAAATAACTTTTTCATAATTTAAAGATTTGTTGTGTTTTATATAGATTAATTAATTAATTAATTTATTTATTACTACAATACTATTTCTGTATGTTCACCTTCCCAATCTTCTACCTCTGGCTGGAATCCTCCTCCAGCATTTTTAGGAGGCTCAATAACTATTGTTTCATCCAATAATAGCCAATGGTGCTTTATACACTCCTCTGTTAAAAATAAATGGGAAATGTCAAATGTTTTCTGTATAACCCTACCATCATTTGTCTTTATATCAAAAGTAACCTCCAGGTTATTTGTTGAGTTATCAATTCTTCCAAATGTGTTAAATACATTACAAATAACAGGTACCCCTTTATCATCACTCTTGTGCATTGTAAAATAGACAGAGGCTTGTGGTTCTATTATTTTAATATTTGAAGATATCTTGTTTCCACTTACCATTCCAGACAATATAGCTTGTGCAGTTGCCACATATTCCAAGCCTTCAACTTTAATTTGTACATAATAACTCTCTACCACAGAAGTGGCAGCAGCTTCAATTGTATGCACTTCTTCTACATATGGGATATGCTCATTTTCGCTTCTTGCAACAACCAAGTGATCTGGTTCATGAACTATATAATCAAAATCTGATCTTGTTTTAAAGGCTCCCTTAAGCGAAGAAGATATTTCGTTGGTATATGCTTTACACTCTTCCCATTTATAATATTCATCAACTATTGTAGCTTCTGTACCAAAATCATATATAAGCATCTTATAATTGCCAGGCATAATTGAAATGTTACCCTTTAACATTCTTTTACCTTTACTATTGTACTCAATATCGGTAATGAATGTTTCTGCAGCAACATATTTTGAGTTTGGTTCATAGAAAAGGACATGCATTGCCTGTGGCTCAATTACAGGAATTGGAATTTTTTCATTATAGATATCACAAGTTACGTTGGCAACAGCCTCTATATCCACTTCAACTTTAATATTTGTATAGTTTGCAAGTTCAGACAAAGGCCTCCGCTCACACGATGCAAAAATCGCCAACAGTACTACAAACGATGCAATATATCTTATAATCGCTCTCATCTTGCACCTCCTCTTTTCATTCTAATTGGCACTACAAGATTTACCTGAACTTTTGTAGGTCCAAAATAGTGTAATGTACCAACTTTTTTAGGGTCTTTTATAAGTATTTCCCAATCCTCTGTAGGTATATAGTGTCTATAAGGGATATTTGCATAACCAACAGAGATGGCAAACTCCACATTCAGATGTTTTGAAAGGGGCATCGCATAACCATATGTAAGTCCCGCACTCCAGAATTCATACTGGTAACACCCAAACTTTCTACCTATCTGAATATCTCCTTTTCCTCCCCATCCGTGTAATCCAAGGAAATGTCCAACCAACGCATCCCTTTTTGCGAGTTTTGCTGTTGCTTCTTTTGTTTTAGGTAGAAACCACCAACGGAACTCTCCTCCAAAACTTAGGTGCTGGATACAGAATTTATTGCTTTCTGTTAGCCACCAAGGGAAGTGTTGTTCATACAATATTGAAAAATTCTTGTTGAATGGTACCTCTACTGCAAAATTCAATACTGTTGCCAAATCGTAAAGAACATTAGTCTTAAGAGCAATAATGGTCTTGGTCTCTATTTTTTTGAATGTATTATCCAATTTAATAGGTTGCATTACAATTGCAGGTTCCACTATTTGCTCAACAGCCTTTGTTGTTATATTATGCTCAACCTCTGGCAATACCTCCAACTTATTCATAGGGTCTTGCCATTTTCCAATCCAAGTAGCATACCTTAGCTGTGGCATATAGTTCTCCATTATATACAGCCACGCATGTCCGTTACTAACCTTCTTTAATCTTGATTTTTTAATGTGAGGTGGCAAATTGGATGTTATTACATCAAGTACCTTATTTTTATCTGGATTAGTATAATTGCTCTCAACCAAATTACGCAAACCTTCCCAGTTCTCTGCAGCTGGATTAACAAAAATTACACAATTAGCCAGAGTTCTGTTGGCGAACAAAGATTTTAAGTATTTTTTTGCTGTTTCGCCACGCTCTTTTGCCAATCGTGCATTATTCCAATAAGGTCCTTCTGGAGAAGAATAAGAATAAATTATAATGCTGTCACCTAGCTGGGGAACATGCTTGATAAACCACTCCAACTGATTAAGCTGCTCCGCATTGCCCATATACGCTTTGTTTAAGGATACAGAATCCTTTTTGTAGTGCAATTTGAACTCATATACTTTATGACTTCCTTGAACTACTTTATTATCTTGTGCAAAAGAGACTTGTTTTATAAACAACGTCAACACAAAACAACATAAAAGCATTATTATATGGGAGCGATGTCGCATTTTATGCTAAGTAAAAATTAATCTAATTTATTATAAATTTTTTCGCGTTTTTAACTGGGTCCTACAAAGTTATAAACTTTATATATAAATATCTATAATAATGTTAAGAAAAAGTGAAGTTTTTACGCTACCCCCCCCCATTTTTTTTGGTTTTTGTAGATTTTGAAAATGAATTTTGAACGAATTTTATAGAAAAAGAGGGGATACAAAAAAAAGAGTCACAAGATTTTGTAACTCCTTTAATTTTGTCGGGATACTGCGACTCGAACGCAGGACCCCCTGCTCCCAAAGCAGGTGCGCTAACCAACTGCGCCACATCCCGATTAGCATTTGGATTTGTCCCAAAGCGGATGCAAAGGTACTTATATTTTTTTAATCTCCAAATTTTTTTTGAAAAATTTAGTAGAACCGGCAATTTTTTATAAAAATCACCAGTTCTACTATAAGATTTTACAGACCTAAATCCTTTAATGTTCTTGGGGCTGGAGTTTTTGGAAGTGGTTTTCTCTCTTTCAATTGCTCCATAACAACCTCAATTGCTTTATTAAGCTGCTGGTCTATGCCGGCTTGCTCTTTAATAGGGTCATTATCAATTAAAATATCTGGATCTACACCATGGTTCTCTACTATCCATTCTCCGGTTCTGGCAGAATAGTTTGTAAAGAATGGTACTCTAACGTCTGTTCCATCCATATATGGAAGAGAACCGCTAATACCTACTATACCTCCCCATGTTCTGGTACCAATTACTGTTCCAAGATTGTTTTCTTTAAAGCTCCATGGGAACAAATCTCCATCTGATGCAGAGTACTTGTTTATAAGCAATACTTTAGGTCCGTGGTGGGTTGCATCTGGAATTGTACCGTTGCGGTCAGAATTCCTGTACATTGTCATTCTGTATGTTTTTCTAAGCAAACGCTCAATAATCATAGGAGAAACATTTCCACCACCGTTTGCACGGTCATCTATAATTAGGGCCTCTTTATCCAATTGAGGATAGAAGTATCTTGCAAACTCATTAAGTCCGTCGGGACCCATATCTGGAATGTAGATATATCCTACTCTGCCATTTGTTGCCTCTTCCACTTTCTTAATG
>JAFYMJ010000133.1 GCA_017556665.1 Bacteroidales bacterium | reverse complement strand
TATCATACTACTTCTGTTGCTATGCGTGGGGATTCTTGTCCCAGTGTGGTTTGACGTGGATAAAGAGGCGAAACCTAAACGCACCAGACGCAGTTACAAGTGGGATGGTCCAAAGACAGATGCAAGAATAAACCGCATATTGGCAGAGTGCATTGCTCTTATGAAAGAGCTGGGCGTTCCTATCTCTGATTCTATATGTCCAGAAGTAAGGTTAGTAGGATCGCACCGCAGTTACGGAAGATGTTGCCGCAAAGGGAGTCTTAAGAGGTACACAGAATATGATTACTACATTGAGATTTCTGGGCACACTTTACATAATACAGAAAAGTCTCTAAGAAACACACTTATTCACGAACTTCTCCATACTGTTCCCGATGGAATGTGCCATACAGGAGAATGGAAGAAGTGGGCCAAATATGTTAGTGCCAAAACAGACTATACAATCCAGCGCCTGGGTGGCGATAAAACATATTTTTAATCAATTTGAATAAGAATTCTCATTAACTTTACCCCACAAAAATCTTTTGAGTATGAAACGTATTTTGTTTTTGTGTCTTGTTGCTTTGTTTTTGGCGGAGTCTGTTGTGTATGCGGGTGATGTGGTTTATGGCAAAAATTCAAGGTTAAAAAAGGAACAGTTAGCAGTTCCGTATTTTCTGACTAAACCAAGTGCAGCACTTACTGGTAAAAATTTTATGCTTCAGGCCGACAAAATGAAGTTCTGGGAGCTTGAGGACTTTATTGTAAGTACTGTATTGCAAGGGAATGTTCCACAAGAACTTAAATATTTTAGAAAAATAGTATTCAAAACACCTGTAACAGATTCTGTTGAGGTTTTAAGAAAACCGCATAAGATAGAGATCTGGGTGCTTCCCGATTATATGTCAGTAGGAACAAGTGATGATTTTGTCAGGATGCCAATGGGCCCTCTTGCTGCTCAAAGGATTGCAGACTCTTTGGATTGCATTTTACCTACAACATTTCTGGTGGACAGAATTGCAGAGGTATCACAGGGGCATTTGGATATTTTCCCTTTCAGGCCTTTAGGGGATAGGAATTGTAAACCTATTGTATTTCAGGATAGCAATAATGCCATTAATGCCTTATATAAGGCTTATGGATATAAGTTTGGACAATTTATATCGGGACTAAAAAAAGATGTGGTAATAACTTACAAGATACAGACACTAAAAGGAAATGAAAATAGAGTGGCCATTTACGGATGGCACCATCCAAATGGTAAAATTACCCAGCCACTCTATGTTAGGCATGTTAATTTTTATGTAGACTACAGCCATGGTATAAGATTAATCTACCATAAAATAAAGGTAGACGGAAAGGAGATGGATGCCAGACAAGTTCTGGAGTCTCCTGCACTATACAGGCTGCTTAGCAATGAACCTATGCATCTGCAAAAAGCTTCGTATTAATCCGCTGCCCCTACAAACTCTTTCACTACATTATATGGCACAGATGATTTTGGGTTGATTTTATCTGTGCTCCTGGTGAATAGTGTGCAGATTATTGAGTATTCAGGATTGGTATTTGGATAGAAACCAACAAAAGTATTGGCATATTTTTGTCGTCCTTTTGAATCTCTATATTTTGCAACTCCATTTGTATCCTCATATATTACCACTCTGCTGCTCCCTTTTTTCCCCACAATTTCTAATTCGTCCACTGGCAATTCATTTTTTACTTTTACTGCTTTTTCCTTGCTGAACGAACAAGAGCTTATTTTGGTGGAATGGAACTGCTGTATTGTATCTTTGCCATTGGTTATTTCAGTCACCAGTTTTGGTTGCATCATAATGCCATTATTTGCAATGGCATTATAGAATGCAAGAATATGAATTGGTGTGGTAAAGAATTCATATCCCTTTTCTGTTGCATCCAAATTTGCAGATGTGCCGGATATTTTATCATAAAATTTTATGCTGGAGTTACTGTTTGCAATATTTGATATGCAGCAGGAATCTACAAATGATATTGCAGAGTTTTGTACAGCTGCCCCAGGCTCATACATGTAATCTGTAAAGTAATTGAAATACTCACCTACAATTCCTTCACTGTTTCTATGAATATTAGCAACAGATTTAATGTTTCCAGTTTTTACCTCCATTACTGCAATGCATCCCCCTTCAAAAAGGGTATCTGACTCAATCTCTTTGCGCAAAATGGAATCCGCTAATGTTTGCATCTCCATATCAAGGGTTGTATAAACATCACTTCCAGGT
>JAFYMJ010000011.1 GCA_017556665.1 Bacteroidales bacterium | reverse complement strand
CAGATAGAGCGCAGAGTTGCAGAGGTAAGTGATTTGGTTGAGGCCAAGTTAAAGGGCGAGTTTGCAGATGACTTTGGCGTAAACATTAAGAGAGTTGACTTGTCTGATATTGTTATTGATAAGGAATCTGAGGGTTACCAAGATTTGTATGAAACAACAGTAATGCAAACCAAGATTCTTAGAGAGGCTCAAACAGAGGATACCACTGAGCGTATGCGTATGGGTAGAGAGGTTGAGTTCAAACGTCAGAATCTTGCTGCAGAGACAGACTACTTTGCTGCTCACAGACTTAATCTTCAGGCAGATGTGTCAAAAACTGCAGCAGAGAGTTTAGGTGAACTTGGTGGATCAGGTATTGGTGGCGGTGATTTTAACGCTGCCGGTATGATGGCCGGAATGATGCTTGGCGGAACAGTTGGTGCAGGCATGTCCAATATGATGGGAGGAATGATGAGCGGTATGCAAGGACAAATGCAACCACCTGCAATGCAGACTCCTCCTCCAATTCCTCAAGTAAATTACCATATTGCTGTAAATGGTCAGCAAGCTGGTCCTTATGAGAAGAGTGTTATTGCAAATATGATTCAAAGCGGACAATTGAATGCAAATACCCTTGTTTGGAAACAGGGTATGCCTCAATGGGAACCTATTACAAATGTTCCAGATTTTGCTCCGCTGTTCAGTAACAATATGCCACCTGCACTATGAGAAACATTGTAACCATATTGCTAATTTGTATTTTAGGCCTTTTGGATTTGTCGGCGAAGGAAAAAATAGTCCAAAAAAGTGGCTCTATGCCCTCTTGGGTAAAGAAAATGGAGCAGGGAACTATTACAGCATCGGCAAAGGGAGAGACATTGGATGCGGCAAAGGATAAATGTATGTCGGATATAAGACATCAGATAATTTCATCCATTGCGGTAAATGTAACTGCATCTGAGAATTTTAAGACATCTCAGATTACATCCAATGAGGTAATGAGTGCAATGACTCAATATGACTCTAATGTAAATACAAACAGTGCATATCTGCCATTCCTTACAGGAATTTCTGTGGATAGGGTAAAGGATTTTTATTGGGAAAAATATTATGATAAGGAGAAGGATTCATATCATTATATATACCACATGCAATATCCGTTCACTCAGGAAGACAGACTTGCGTGGACAGCAGAGTTTATTGAGTATGACAATACGCAGTATAACAAATTGAAACAGTTAAAGGAGAATTTTAAGACCTTTACAGATGTTGCATATATTAGTGCTGCTGTTAGCCAGTTGCATGAGCTTTTGAATTACTTTTTTGATTCAGTTAGAAAAGCAGAGGTTGAGACAGCTATAAAAGATTATGTTACTTCTGCATCAAGAATCACAATTCATCCTGTAAAGCAGGAGAGAGGCTTAATAATTTACCATTTGTTAATGGATGGAAGAAAAATGTTTTTCTCTAAGAAACCCCATGTGAAGAGTGGTTCGGCATATGAGATTAATGTTGTTCAGAATCCCGACAATACCTATACAATTACGTACAACAGCGAGATGTGTACTCAAATGGACGATAACAGTATAGAGGTATCTCATATACTTGAGGGAAGAAGGGTGAAGAATGTTTTTTACTTTACAGTTGATAGAAAATAACTTACTTAAAAAATACTATTATGAAAACTTTAAGAATTCTTTTAAGTGTAATTCTTATGCTTGCAATTGCACTTCCAAGTGATGCTACCAATGATAGAAAAACTAAGAAGAAACTAAAAAAAGAGGGACTTACAGAAGTTGCGTTACCTTTATCTGGCCCAGAATACAGTACAAACAGAGAGTATTTTAGAGCTACTCAAATGGGTGAAGGTATAGATATTACCATTGCTAAAAAGATTGCAACTCTAAATGCAAGAAATGCCTTGGCAGAGCAAATTAAAACTCAAATTTCAACTCTTACAAAAAACTATGCACAAGGTTCAGCTGTAGGTACAAACAAATCTTACAGTGCTAAATTTGAAGAGATGACTTATGCTATTGTAGATGAGGTATTGGAAGGATCTTATACAAAAGATGAGAAAGCATTCAGAAGAGAGGATGGTTCTTACAGATTCTATGTTTGCATAGAGATGCCAAAACAAGAGTTTGTTCAAAAATTTGAGAACACCCTTACCAAGAAAGAGGAGGCTAAACTTGAGGAGAACATAGAGAAGTTTACCAAAGAGTTCAAGCAAATGCTTTTAGATGAGAAATAACATATTATGTGTTATATAAACTAGAGGCGGAATCAATTGTGATTGGTTCCGCCTCATTGTACGCCCAGCATGGGCATGTTCTAATGGGTGAAAGTCCCAAATGCGCCCTAATGACGGGAAGCATATAGCCAAGGGCAAGGGTGTCCATCGTG
>JAFYMJ010000132.1 GCA_017556665.1 Bacteroidales bacterium | reverse complement strand
CAATGAGGTAAAAAAGAGGACAAGCCATTTGAAAGGGGTTAAAATTGCAATTATGGGATGTATTGTAAATGGTCCGGGAGAGATGGCAGATGCAGATTATGGCTATGTTGGAGAGGGTGCAAAAAAAGTTGCGATATACAAAGGTAAGGAGGCTATACTAAGAGGCGTTCCTCAAGAGGAAGCAATAGACAAGCTTCTGGAAATAATTGAAAATGATTTAAAATAAGTTAATAAGGGTGACCTAGTGGATCACCCTTATTAATTTCTGCTTAATCTTGAAAAAGTAGTTTCTTGTCTCTCTTTATAGCCTGAATTGCTATATTGTCGGGACCAAATTTCCAGTTTGAATAATATTTGATTGAACCTTCTGGATTATTCTTAAAATACTCATCAATAAGATTCCTAACCTCTGGATATACACCAAGGGTAATTCCCTCCAACTCTGTCTGAGGATCTATACCAGCTCCCAGTTTCAACAAATCTCCTCCTCCACTTGCTCTGTAAGAATTTATAGCAACAGTATAAGTTGAATCCATACTGAATTTTGTTCCATCATGCAATGAAGAGATTGATATTCTGTTGCCATTATCTTTGGTTATGTCAACTATATAGTTGATACCTGCTGCTGCATCAAAATTGAAAGCCATATTCTTGAACCAATATCTGCCAACTCCATCTTTTTCTGAATATTGCATATTGAATATATGGTCTCCATTACTTTTTACTGTACAAATCCATTTGTCGTATGAATACTCAAGATAATCCTTTATTTGTTTACCGGTCATATTTATCTTAAACAAAGTATTCTCAAATGGATATAGTATAAATAGATCACTCCTAAGCAAATCTCCTGCCGGCAAATAAGAATTGTATGTATTAGGAGCAGCAAATGAGATATCAGCACCAGTCTTATCTAGCTGAACAGTATGGATAAGATTTATATAATCACTTGGTCCAAAGAATGCATCACGTGTATAAAGGTCTTTATCCAATTTTCCAATAGCAGTATTGGTATAGTTCTTTACATTAAGGTAAGCCCATCTGAAATTATTCAGGTAATCTGTATCTTTTGAAACATCAGACATTGAGATGATATTGCCTTCAATAGACTTCTCCACAACCTTATTATCCTTTACTACAATTTTGATGTTTGCATTTGAAAGATAGTTGCAATGAGAACCACCATCCATTACAAGTACACTGTCTGTGCCATTGAAAATCTTTTCACATGCTACTCTATGGTCGTGTGCTGAGATTATAATATCAACACCCTTTAAAACAGATGCAAGATATTTTCCAGGATTTTCAATATTTTCTGGGGTAGAATCACCCACTCCTGCGTGAATAGCCAGAACAACAAGTTGAGGATTATGTTCTTTGGTTACATTGTCAATAAGTTCTTGCGCCAAATCTTGAATTGGAAGAAAATCCAACCCTTTCCACAGGTGCTCAGGAAGCCATTTTTTTATTGCAGGGTTTGTCATTCCAATTAAAGCTACCTTAACTCCTCCCTTATTCAATATGGTGTAAGGCTCAAAATAAGGTGAGGAAGTTGACTCATCTATTGCATTTGCAGCCAAATATGGTATGCCTGCACTTTTTAAATCTTTTTTAAGAACATCATAATTCTGGTGTCCAGCCTCAATGTCGTGATTACCAACAACAACTGCATCAAAATCTACAAAATCACATATTTGAGCAAACAAGTGTTTTTTGTTTTCTGCTGTTGTGTAATCATACACATAATTGTAGTAATAGGCTGCAATATCACCCTGAAGGTGGTCACCATTGTCTATGGCAATAATATTCTCTTTACCCAATAAATCTCTTCTAAGATTCAAGTATTCGCTTACATTGGCAACTGAGAGTTTCTCTGCATCCTCTACGTATAGACTGTCAAAATATCTGCCGTGGATATCACTCTGGGCATATAGCTCCAGATTATATTCTCCATCATTCAATGTATTATTGCACGAATTACATAGACACATACAACCAAGAATAAATAATAGTCCTAATAAATTTCTCATTTTCATAAATTACAATATCTTGAATTTGTCAAAATCTTTCCAAACAGGGAATTTTTCCCTGAATTCTACGAGTTTTTCCTTACGACACTCACAATCAATGATTTGTGTCTTGTTACCGGCACAATCATAACAGAATCTCTCTGCAAAATTATAATTACCTTTAAAATCTGCAAAAACTGAGCTTGGAATATACTCTAATGCAGAATCGTTACCGTCTCTGTTACAGAAAAGCACATATGACATATTTTCTATTGCCCTTGCTTTTACCAATGGTTCAATTACCCCTATCCTACTTTTTGGGAAGTTGGCAATGTTAATAAGAATGTCATACTTGAGAGAAACATTTCTGCTCCATACTGGAAACCTTATATCATAACAAATGTTAAGGTTAATCTTGAATCCTTTATACTCTACTATAACCTCTTGTGTTCCGGGTGTGAATTTTTCTGATTCCTCTGCAATACTGAAAAGATGCTTCTTGTCATAACTGTAGAAAGATCCGTCGGGAAGGACAAAAAAAGCTCTATTGTAGAATAATTCTCCTACCCTTACAGGAATGGATGCCAAAAGGGCAACATTATATTTACTGCCCATTTCTTTAAGAAAGTTAAGCGATCCTCCTTTTGACAAAGACTCTGCCTCTGATTCGCATAAGGCAGTATTCATGGTAAAGCCTGTAGAAAAACACTCGGGAAGTACAACCAAATCTGTACCCTCTTCTAACTGAGATAGAAGAGACTCTACTATTTTAAAATTTTCTGACTTGTTTTCCCATACAATATGCTGGGAAATTGCTGCCATCTTTAACATTGCTTATGTATTCTGTTCATAATTAATGCAATAGCACCATCACCAGTTACATTACAAGCTGTACCAAAACAGTCCATTGTTATATATAAAGCTATCATTAAGCCTTGCATGTTGTCATCAAATCCAAGCATTGAACTCAAAACGCCCAAAGCTGCCATAATTGCACCTCCGGGTACGCCTGGTGCTGCCACCATAGTTATACCCAACATGAATATGAATCCTGAATAGAGATCAATACCACTTGGCATTCCCATCATATATGTTATTGCATAAGCACATGCAACAATTTTTAGTATACTGCCAGCCAAATGTATTGTCGCACACAATGGGATAACAAAACCTGCAAGTTTTGGATTTACACCACATTTTATAGACTGCTCCAAAGTAACTGGAATTGTAGCTGCAGAAGATTGTGTTCCTAAAGCAGTCATGTAAGCTGGCATCATTGTAACAAGTGCCTTGAATGGATTTTTCTTGCTTATTATTCCTGCCAATGAGAACTGGAAAAGAAGAAGCAATACATGAAGTACAAATATTACGGCAATAACTTTAATGAATACTTTTAGAATCATTGCAGCTTGCCCCTCTGCCCCTATCTGTAGAAATATACCAAATATATATAGTGGTAAAAATGGGATAATTATTTTCTGGATAATGATGTTTATGAGCTCTCTAAACTCAAGAATGGCATTCTTCAGATGTGTTGCCCCAACTGCACAAATTCCCAATCCTATTACAAATGCTATTATAAGAGCTGTTGTAACCCCCATAATAGGTGGCATGTCAATAGTAAAATATGGTGTCAACTTTATTGCGCCATCTACAGATGCTCCAAATGACCCGTCCGGTGTAAGGATATATGGAAAACTGAATGAACATGAGAAATATGAGAAGAATCCCGATATAATTGTAGAAAGGTATGCAATACCTGCTGTAATGGCCAAAAGCTTTCCTGCACCATGACCCAATTCAGCAATGCCTGGAGCTACCAGGCCTAAAATAATTAGAGGGATTACAAAACCTAAAAAGTTTCCAAAAATACTGTTTATGGTAACAAAAACTCTGGATAAGCTGTCGGGAAAAACAAATGATGCAAGGATGCCTAAAATTACAGCTATTATTATTGCAGGCAGCAATGGAAACTTAGTTAATTTCATATGATTTGTATTAATATTTCTAAAAACCATATAAAGTTACAAAAAAGATAATGATAATGTGTATTTTTGTGGTCATTAAAACAAAAACAGATGAATAAACTTAGAGTAACCAGAATAATAATTGCTGCTGTTTTCTTTGTTGCAGCTCTTGGTACATTAATAAATATATTCCCTTCAGACAGTATTACCCAATATGCTTTGGAGCTGCAATTTACCCCTGCTGTAATGGGAATTCTTACAGGTAATTTTGCACTTATTCTAATATTGCTTGCCATAACTCTGCTTTTTGGAAGAGTGTATTGCTCATTCATATGTCCTCTTGGTATTTTCCAGGATATAGTCCATAATTTGTCGGGAAGAATATTAAAGAAAACAAATAAAGAAATTGTAAAGAAAAACAGTGGATACAAAAAGCCACATAATATCTTAAGATACACCATTCTTGCATTTATCCTTATAAGTCTGGCTATTGGTATTACACTTCCTTTGTCACTACTGGATCCGTACTCTATAATGGGTAAAATAAGCAATAATGTTATTGTTAATCTTAACAATGCATTGAACAATTTATTTTCACTGATAGCTCCAGAGACATTATATTATCAGGAATATGTAAAATGGAGCATATACAGTTTTATCTATTCATTTCTGGCTTTGGTAGGCATAGTGTCAGTTGCATCAATAAAAGGACGCTTGTACTGCAATTCTATCTGCCCTGTAGGAACATTCCTTGGAATGATAGGTGAATGCTCTTTATTCAAGATTGTCATAAACAAGGAGATGTGTGTAAAATGCAGCCAATGTTCCAAAAACTGCAAGAGCAACTGCATTGACCTTGAGACAAAAGAGATTGACTACAACAGATGTGTGGTATGTTTCAATTGTATTACAAGCTGTAAAAGAGGTGGAGTAAAATATGTTCCTTTCTGGAAAAAGGGTGATAATGATAAAAAGGAAAGCAATACCGGCAGGAGAAATGCTTTAATTGCAATTGGAGGCCTGGCATCTGCTGTAGCTGTAAGAAAATATGGTAAACTTGACAGTTGTATATCGGGAAAAACAAGCCCTAAAAATACCCCTATTCTCCCTCCTGGCTCGTTAAAACTTGAGGCATTCAAAAATGCCTGCACATCATGCCATGCCTGTATTGAGGCTTGTCCTAAAGATATTATAAAACCTGCATCATTTGAGTATGGAATTGATGGAATAATGCTTCCAACTATAAAATACAATAACGGTTACTGTAAATTCAATTGTAATGCTTGCTCACAAGTTTGTCCAAATGAGTCCATACAGAAAATTTCTCTAGAAGAAAAACAGAAGACAAAAATTGGATTGGCTGTATTTATTGCAGAGAATTGCATTTCAAAAAATGAAGGTATAGATTGTGGAGCATGCAGCAGTGAATGTCCTGTTCAAGCTATTACAATGGTTAAAGATTCCAACAACCCTTCAATAGAATATCCTTCTGTTAATCCCGACAAATGTATAGGTTGTGGTGCTTGTGAGTACAGATGTCCTGCATTGCCAAAGGCAATTAAAGTAAATGGAATTTTATAAATATCAATTATAAAAAAAAGAGAGTAACCATCATCAAAGGTTACTCTCTATTCATATATATACCACACATATTCTATCCGCAAGACAAGGTCTTTAAAAAGGCCTTATGTATGGCTATAATCTATTTATTTTCTGCTGCCTTTAAAGTGTTGTGCATTAAAGAGACAATTGTCATTGGACCAACACCTCCAGGAACAGGAGTTATATATGAACATTTTGGTTCAACAGAACTGAACTCAACATCTCCAACCAGTCTGAATCCTTGTTTCTTGGTCTCATCTGGCATTCTGGTAATACCAACATCAATCACAACAGCACCCTCTTTTACCATATTGCCCTTTAAGAATTCAGGAATTCCAATTGCAGCAACAATAATGTCTGCCTGTTTTGTATAATACTCAATGTCTGGTGTTCTGCTATGGCAAATTGTTACTGTACAGTCACCAAATTCAGCTTTCTGAGAAAGAAGGTTAGCCATTGGTCTTCCAACTATATTACTTCTGCCTAATATTACAGCATGTTTACCTTTGGTTGATATGTTGTACTCTTGCAACAATCTAACTATACCATAAGGTGTAGCAGGAAGAAATGTTGGAAGATTAAGCATCATTTTACCAACATTTTGTGGATGGAAGCCATCAACATCCTTATTTGGATCAATTGCTTCAATCACTTTATTCTCATCTATATGACTTGGCAAAGGCAATTGGACAATAAGACCGTCAATATCTGAATCATTATTTATTGCCTCAATCTGATTCAATAAGAACTCCTCTGTTATATCTGCAGGGAATTTATATAGGGTTGATTTAAAACCAACCTGAGCGCATGCTTTTTCCTTATGCCCTACATAAGTTTTGCTTGCACCATCTTCACCAACCAATATTGCTGCCAAATGAGGTTGTTTGCCACCTTTTGCAATAATCTCTTTTACTTGTTGGGCAATCTGGCCTTTAATTCTGTCAGATGTAGCCTTACCGTCAATTAGAATAGACATATTTTATCTGCGTCTTAAACCTTTCATTGCTCTTAAAGCGTTCTTTGCTCCACCACCGGCAACTTGCTTCATAACTTTTCGTGTGTCTTCAAATTGTTTTAAAAGTCTGTTGACCTCTTCAATTTTAGTTCCACTACCCAAAGCTATTCTGCGTCTTCTGCTTCCATTGATAATTTGAGGATTATTTCTCTCCTCAAGGGTCATAGAAAGAATTATAGCCTCTACACTCTTGAACGCATTATTGTCAATATCAACATCTCTCAATGCTTTTCCAACACCAGGTAACATAGATGCAAGATCCTTAATATTACCCATTTTCTTTATTTGTTGGATTTGATCATAGAAATCAGAAAGTGTAAACTGATCTTTTATCAGTTTCTTTTGAAGTTTCTTTGCTTTTTCCTCATCAAAATGCTCCTGAGCTTTCTCTACCAAAGAAACAACGTCACCCATACCCAAGATTCTGTCGGCAATACGTTTTGGATGGAAAACATCCAATGCCTCCATTTTTTCTCCTGAGCTGGCAAATTTGATTGGTTTGTTTACTACTGCTTTAATTGAAAGGGCAGCACCACCTCTAGTATCACCATCTAATTTTGTAAGAACAACTCCATCAAAATCAAGTCTGTCATTGAAAGCTTTTGCAGTCTCTACAGCATCCTGACCAGTCATTGAGTCTACTACGAAAAGGGTCTCAGTTGGATTTATGGACTCTTTTATTGCAGCAATCTCGTTCATCATCTGCTCATCAACAGCCAAACGACCGGCTGTATCCACAATTACCAATTGGAAACCTTCACTTTTTGCCTTGGTAATTGCATTTTTTGCAATGGAAACCGGATCTTTAGAACCCTCTTCTGTATAAACTTCTACCCCTATTTGAGAACCTAACACTTTTAACTGGTCAATAGCAGCAGGTCTGTAAACGTCACCTGCAACCAACAATACCTTAAGATTACGTTTAGTCTTACAGTTTAAAGCCAATTTACCGGAAAAGGTAGTTTTACCGGAACCTTGAAGTCCGGCAACCAAAACAATTCCCGGATTACCTTTTATGTTAATATCCTGAGCCTCAGAACCCATTAATTTTGTCAACTCGTCGTGGACAATCTTAATCATCATTTGGCTAGGTTTGACAGATTTCAATACATCCTGTCCTAATGCTATATTTTTTACATCATCGCAAAAGGTTTTTGCAATTTTGTAACTGACATCCGCATCCAACAATGCTTTTCTTACATCCTTTAATGTCTCTGCAACATTAATTTCAGTAATCTTTCCCTCACCTTTTAAAAGTTTAAAAGAACTTTCTAACCTATCAATTAAATTTTCAAACATAAATTTCTAATTATTATCAACTATAAATAACTATCTAAAACCTTTCTCCCCTCTATATTTACAATCGAGTACAGATGGTGCTTTACCAGCTCAAAAAAATACGTAGCAGTCTGCTCAAAGAAATTGAATTGACCATTCCATGAGTAAAAGAAATCAACTGCCGCATTATAAAATAGCGCAGAGTAATCAAAATTTATATTTGTTCTATACAACCCCTCGCTAATACCTCTTTTTAAATTCTCTCTTATAATCTTATCATAAAAGACAGATTTGTCTCTATGATAAGTAAATCTATATTGGGCAAAATCAGACAACACTTTTTCCCCTAAAGAATTAATCTCCTCACCTATAGCCTTGCCAACTAATAACAAAACTTCTATGGCGTTACTGTTTGACGCCACAGAAGCTTGTATTTTATTCTCCAGATTCTTAAAGAAATAATCCAATACTGAATTTATCAGATTCTCTTTTGAAGTAAAATTATTATAAAGTGTCTTTTTAGTAAGTCCAAGACTTACGGCAATCTGTTCCATATTTAGGGACAAACCCTCTCTTTTGAACAACTCAAAGGTTTGAGCTATGTATTTGTCTTTAGAACTTACTCTGGGCATCTTTATTAGATTAAGTCTGTTGAATAGTATGCTTTTGCAATATCTCTCTGGTTGTACTTCATTGCCATAACTTGACCATAAGCACCTGCTGTATGTAAAGCAATAAGGTCACCTCTGCTTGTTTGAGGTAAAACAATATTCTTACCGAATTGGTCACTGCTCTCGCATACAGGACCTACAACATCATATCTCATTTTACGTTTTGAAGTAGATGTCAGATTCTCAATTGCGTGGTGAGCTTGATACAATGCTGGTCTGATCAAGTCATTCATACCGCAATCCAAAATTGCGAATTTTTTCTTTTGACCAACTTTAACATATAGTACTCTTGAAATCAAATGACCACATTGACCAACCAATGCTCTACCTGGCTCAAAGTGAACTTGTTGTCCAGGAGCTACAACCAAATTCTCATTGATTAGTTTAAAGTACTCGCTGAAATTTGCAATAGGGTTTTCGTTAGGATTTACGTAATCTACACCTAGTCCGCCACCCAAATTCAAGTTCTCGATAAACATACCTCTGTCGGTAAACCATTTTTGAAGCTCAGCTACTCTACCGCAAAGAGTTTTGAATACGCCGAGATCAAGAATTTGTGAACCTACGTGGAAATGCAAACCAAT
>JAFYMJ010000010.1 GCA_017556665.1 Bacteroidales bacterium | reverse complement strand
GATGAAACCTCACCACCTACAACCTCAGCAAGTTTTTGTAGTTTCTCAAAGTTCTCTTTGTTACCTACACCTCTACCACCAGATACAAGGATCTTAGCCTCAGTAATATCAACAAGACCTTTATCAGCTTTAACAGTCTCAATTAATTTAACTGCAAATTTTGAAGAGTCAAAAGTAACAGCAAAAGGAATAACAGTACCTTGTCTAGAAGCATCTTTCTCTTTCTTTTGCATTACACCAGGACGAACTGTTGCCATTTGAACACCATCTTTAGCAGCTACGATAGTTGCCATTAGGTTACCACCAAATGCAGGACGAGTCATCATTAGTTTGTTTGCAGGAAGTTTAGGATCTGAACCGTCAGAAATCTCTAGTTTAGTACAGTCAGCTGTAAGACCTTTCTCTAATCTTGCAGAAAGTCTTGGAGCTAGATCTCTACCAATTGTAGTAGCACCAAATAAAACGATAGATGGTTTTAACTCATCAATCACTTTATAGATAGCTTGAGTATATTGCTCAGTAATATAATCTTTTAGCTCTGGAGCATCAACAACTACAACATCATCTGCACCATAAGCAATTAGCTCATTAGCTGAAGCTGAAATGTTGTGACCAGCAAGGATAGCAACTACTTTCTCGCCTAAAACGTCAGCCAAATCTCTAGCTTTACCTAAAAGCTCAAAAGCAACTGGTTGAATAACACCCTCACGTTGCTCTGCGTATACATATACATTCTTATTCATTTCTTTCTAGGTTTTGGCAATTAAATAATAAATTTCTCTTTTAGTTTGCTAACAATTAGGCCAACTGCTTGCTCAGCATCAACCTCATGAACCTCACCGGCAGCTTTAACGCCTTTAGTGAATGATTTGTAAACCTTAGTACCTGAACCTTTAAGACCAAGCATCTCTAGAGGAAGATCTACTTTCTCAACACCCCATACTTCAACATCTTTGTTGTAAGCGTCAACAATACCACCTACGTTCATGTATCTTGCTTTGAAACCGCTTGCTAATACAGTCATAAGAGCTGGACCCTCTACCTCTAACATTTGGTAACCTTCCTCAGTCTCTTTTTTAACAATGTATTTGCCATCTTTTACGTCAAAACCAGCTACGTAAGAAATTTGTGGAAGACCTAAGTGCTCTGCAATTTGAGGACCTACTTGTGCAGTATCACCATCAATTGCTTGTCTACCAGCAATAATTAGATCGTACTCAAGGTTTTTAAGAGCTGCAGCAATTGTATGAGAAGTTGCTAATGTATCAGCACCACCAAACTCTCTACCTGTTAATAGGATAGCTTTATCAGCACCCATTGCATAAGCCTCTCTTAGAATTAAATCTGCTTGAGGAGGACCCATTGTAATAACTGTTACGTGAGCACCGTATTTATCTTTTAGCTCCAAAGCCATCTCCAAACCACCTTTATCATCTGGGTTCATGATGCTAGGAACACCCTCACGAATAAGTGTACCTGTTACCGGATTAATTTTAATCACTGTAGTATCTGGTACTTGTTTAATACAAACTACTATTTTCATACTTTGATTTTTTACTTAAATAATTTTGCTGCAATTACCATTCTTTGAACCTCAGATGTACCCTCGTAGATCTCGGTGATCTTAGCGTCACGCATCATTCTTTCAACTGGATACTCTCTTGTATAACCATAACCACCATGGAATTGAACTGCTTTAGTAGTTACCTCCATAGCTGTCTCAGCTGCAAATAGTTTACACATAGCTGCATCTGCAGAGAATGGTTGACCAACATCTTGTTTCCAAGCTGCAGATCTAACAAGTAGTCTAGCTGCTTGTACTTTAGTCTCAAGATCTGCCATTTGGAATTGAGTATTTTGGAATGAAGCAATTGATTTACCAAATTGTTTTCTCTCTTTAGTATATTTAACTGTCTCATCCATAGCACCTTGAGCTATACCTAGAGCTTGAGATGCAATACCAATTCTACCACCGTCAAGAGTTTTCATAGCAACTTTGAAACCCTCACCAATTTTACCTAACATATTAGCTTTAGGAACACGGCAGTTCTCAAAAATTAGCTCGCAAGTAGCTGAACCTCTAATACCAAGTTTGTGCTCTTTCTTACCAATTGAGAAACCAGGAGTACCAGCCTCAACAATGAAAGTAGTAATACCTTTGTTCTTTAGAGATTTGTCAGTCATTGTAGCTACAACATATACGTGAGCAGGACCTGCATTAGTAATGAAGATTTTGCTACCATTGATAATGTAATCATCACCATCCTCAACTGCTGTAGTTTGTTGAGCAGAAGCATCTGTACCAGCATTAGGCTCAGTTAGACCAAAAGCACCTAGCCACTCGCCGCTAGCAAGTTTTGGAAGGTATTTTTGTTTTTGCTCCTCTGTACCAAACTCGTAGATTGGAGACATACAAAGTGAAGTGTGAGCTGAAAGGATAACACCAGTAGTACCACATACGCGTGATAACTCCTCTACAGCCATTGAGTACATTACGTGGTCACCACCTGCACCACCATAGTTTTTAGGGATATAAATACCAAATAGACCTAATTTTGCCATTTTCTCAACGGTCTCTATAGGGAATCTCTCGGTATCATCCACCTCAGCAGCAAGAGGTTTAACCTCTTTCTCAGCAAACTCTCTAATCATTTGCTGGAATAATTGCTGTGTTTTAGTTAGTTGAAAATTCATACTTTAAGTATTAATTAGTTTAGTATAACTTGTTTTAAATTGTCCGGAATAATAAGTGTAGCCTCAGTAGCAGCTTGAACTTGCTCAACAGTAAACTCTGGGTTAATCTCTGTTAGAACAATACCTTTTGGAGTAATCTCCATTACGCCCATCTCGGTAATAATCATGTTTACTTGACCAGCTGCAGTTAATGGAAGGCGACATTTTTTAAGAATTTTATGATTACCTTTTGCAGTGTGCTCCATAGTTAAGATAACTTTTTTAGCACCAACAAGAAGATCCATAGCACCACCCATACCAGGAGTTTTCTTACCAGGAATCATCCAGTTTGCAAGGTCACCATTCTCATCAACCTCTAATGCACCAAGGAAAGTAACGTTAACATGACCACCTCTGATAACGCCAAAACTTGTAGCAGAATCAAATGAGCTTGCACCTGGTTGGTAAGTAATGAAACCACCACCTGCATTAACCCAATGTGGATCCTGACCATCTTGATCTGGCTCTGGTCCCATACCTAGAAGACCATTCTCAGATTGCAATGTAACAGTTACACCCTCAGGTAAGTAATTAGGGATTAGGGTTGGAAGACCAATTCCTAAATTTACAACATCACCATCTTTAATCTCTAGAGCTGCTCTTTTAGCAATAAATTCTCTAATTTGATTTTTGTCCATGATAATATTTAGTTAGTTTATTTGTTTCTTTTTACAAACTCTTGAGCAACAAATGAAGCAACATCATCTGCATATGTGTTTGCACCAAAACCTGCATCATAACCTAACTCTTTTGCTAACTCATGGCTAATTCTAGGACCACCACATACAACAATCATCTTATCTCTTAAGCCCTCAGCCTCCATAAGCTCAATAAGCTCGGTAAGGTTTTGAATATGAACATCTTTTTGAGTTACAGTCTGAGAAATTAGAATAGCATCTGCTTTAAGCTCAATAGCTTTAGCCAAGAACTCCTCATTTGGAACCTGGCTACCCAAGTTGTATGCCTCAACCATGTCATATCTCTCTAAGCCATAGTGACCGGCATAACCTTTCATATTCATAATGGCATCAATACCTACTGTGTGTGCATCTGTACCTGTACTTGCACCTACAAGAACCAGTTTTCTGCCAATATTCTCTTTAATATACTCATCACACTCATGCATATCCATAGTATTGCTCTCTACTTTTGGAACATAAATGTTTGAATAATCTACAGTATGAGTAAGGTTACCATAGCAGTTAAAGAAAGTGAAACCTTCTGTAAGTTCTTTAGCAAAAGCTACTAGAGGGTTCTCAAAGCCCATTTTCTTCATAAGAAGTTTAGCAGCCTCTTCAGCCTCTGCACCATTTGGAACAGGAAGTGTAAAGCTCACTTGAACTTTACCATCGTTCATAGTATCACCGTATGGTTTTACCTTAGTTAAATCTAGAGTCTGGTCAAAATCTTTTGCCGACATTGAATATAGTCCACCTGCCATAATTATTTTCTCCCTTTCATTAAATTAATAAATGGATTCATATAGTTGGCACCTTTCTCAACAACACCATCCAAACCTTTACCACCAACTCTACTTCTCTTCACATCACCAAAAATACCTTTCTCCAAAGCATTGAACAGTCCCTCTGATGTCATTTGCTCTAGAAGTGCAATTGCATTGTCAAGAACCTCTTTTGCTCTGTTTCTGATAATACCGTTCTCTTTAAACTCCATCTCATCACCAATGCTCTTCATATTGTTGAAGATATATTTTGCATTCTCAATAGACAAGAAACGGTCACTCATGAATGGTGTATGGATAGCCTCTGTAGGCATACCAAGAAGTTGAAGACCTTGGTTAGTCCAGATACCAATCATATTGAATAGACAATCTTGTAGATGACCTCTAAAGATATTACCTGTCATGAATTTTGTAGGAGGCATATATTTTAAAGGAGCTTTAGGGAAGATTTCTCTTGCCATTTGTGCTTGAGCAAGCTCATATAGGAAACCGTTCTCCAACATAGGATCCATCTCAAATGCATGACCTAGACCCATTTGCTCCTCTGGAAGACCTGCCAATAGAGCCAATTGCTCGTTAATTAGGTCAGAAGCAAGAACTGTGTGAGCAGCCTCTACTGCATCAGCGGTAGTCAAGTAGTTATCCTCGCCAGTGTTAATGATAACGCCAGCAAAACCGTTGATTACTCTAGACATGAATTGGTCAATTAGAGTTCTTTGCATGTTGATATCGCGGAACAAGATACCGTAAAGAGCATCGTTCAACATAACATCCAATCCCTCAAATGCACCCATAATTGCAATCTCAGGCATACATAGACCTGAACAGTAGTTACATACTCTAATATATCTGCCAAGCTCCTCTCCCACTTTATCCATTGCCTCACGCATAATCTTAAAGTTAGCTTGAGTTGCGTATGTACCACCAAAACCTTCAGTTGTTACACCGTAAGGAACATAATCTAGCAAACTTTGACCAGTTGTACGGATAACAGCAATGATATCAGCACCTTGTCTTGCTGCAGCTTCAGCTTGTACAACATCCTCATAAATGTTACCTGTAGCAACAATTACATATAGGTATGGTTTAGGGCCCTCACCTATTGTATTAAGATAATTCTCTCTTCTCTCGCGTCTTGCTCTGATTTTAGCAATGCTTGTCTCAACAACAGGTTGAAGCACTGCATCAATAGCCGCTTTATCTGCAACCTCTATCTTAGTTAGATCTAAAGTACCTGCAGCAACTTTCTCTGCTACCTCTTGAGCTGAAAGACCTGTGTTTACCATTGCATTGGCAATGTAGAACAAAACACCCTCTCCAAGAACACCTTTAGATTTAAGATCATCTACAATAACATTTGGAAGCGGAACTTGATTCTCATCAACTCCGTCAATTCCCATAAGTCTACACAATGTACGCTCTACAGCTACAGTTGTCTTAGACTCAACAAAAGCCTGAACCTCATTGGCAATCTCTTTAGCCAACTGTTTAGCATGTTCAACCTTTTTAAAATCTAATCCTAATTTACTTTGCATAAAATTTTATGTATTTTAGTTGTTCAAATTTTTCTTGGTACATTCAATCCATTGAGAGTCAATACCTAAACTCTCTGCTATTGCAACAGCCTCATGAGGAACATCACCACTTTGTGTAACCTCAAGAGTGTAATCCATAACATTGTTTCTCAAACCCCTCACCCTATATCTCTTTACATTGTCATTCATAATATTATAGTGGGTAGTAAGGACAAAGCCTCCTTTTACTTCACTAATCACATCAAGCAACCCCTCTACAAGGGCAGTTCCCTCTACAGGGTTAGTTGTACGCGCAGGTTCATCAACCAAAGCCAGAATGTTTATCCCTTTGCGTATCTTTAGCACAACTGAATTTATCGCAAGCATTTCAGCTGCAAAAGATGATATGCCCTTCTCTACGCTCTGGTCATCCCCTATACACAAAGCAACCTCATCAACCAGATTTACGCAACAGTCATGCGCTGCAACACCAAAACCGAACTGAGCTAATAACTGATTTAGAGCCAAGCATTTAAGCACTACAGTCTTACCTCCCATATTAGCACCAATAATAGTTACTGGTCTTCTGTCAAATTCTATATCAACAGGCATGTACTCCTTACCTTTTGCCTCAAGTACTTCCTTCACCGACGGATTGAACATACCATTATAATATGTTTCACCATCCTCCACTACAACAGGAAAACAAAGCCCCATTTTTTTCATTTGCCCTGCCTTGGCTATAAGAATATCAAGAAAAGACAAATTTCTTAAAGCCAAAATCAAGTCTCCTGCATATCCGTTCAGCTCAGCCGACAATCTCTCTCTAATTTCCAACTCCAAATCGGCATTTTTTTGCAAAAGCATAGCCAAATTTGCCCTTTGGTCGTCGGGAAGCTCCTCTCCATTGCCTTGAATGCTTTTAATTTGCTTTCTAATCTCCCTTAACTCTTCTGAATATGAATCATACACATAGAATGAAGGGATATTCAATTTGTCGGGATCCAAAATCTCAACAACCTTACTTAAATCCGGCAATCCTACAGCAATTATATGCTGCTCATTAAGAATATCCTTAATTTCACCCGATACAATTGCCAAATATTTTACTTCAAAGAGCTCAATATCATCTAGAACAGTACCACTTTGCAATCTGCTTAAAGTATTGTGTATATCCTTAATACACATTAACTTATTTGCAATTTTAGTACAATCCTTATCATAAATCTCATTCAATCTGCGATAATAGAAATCCAACTCTCTCTTAGATGTCATAATCTCACTTGTCAATAGCATTTTCCTGCCACAAGGAGACATGATATCCAAAGTATCATACATATATCTCAACCCACAATCTATATCAAGTGCAGACTTAAATGTCATATTTATTCTTAACTATATCATAAACTGGAAGCCCTAAGGCATCCTGTAATTTTCCACATAAAATATCGCTATCCAAAACATAACCGTTTGGAGCTGTAGGGTTTACACAAACAGCTATCAATTTGCTCTTCTGTAAAACCTTAATTTTTCCCCCTCTTGCACAAAAAACTCTGTAACATTGCTCAGTTACAAAAATCTTTGTAAAATCCTTCACCACAAGGGTAACATCCTTAACATTTTTTGAATTTGAAACCATATTCAAAAGTTTGTCTGTAAGGGCACCCACAGTAAAAATCAACCTCATACCTTGTGTAATATCACTCTTTAGTGACGATAAAGCCAAAGCCGAAGTCAATTTGAAATCAATGATATTATCCTCAAAATCAACTCCCCACACACCACTCTCAATATCGCATAAAGCCTCTCTTGTAATATCATCCAGTTTAGGCAAACCAATCATCTCCACCACAAACTTTGTCTTTTGGACTAAAGTATTGATATTTGAAGAGAACGCGGCACCAGTTGAAAGCACCATAGCCTTACTGATTGCAGGAGAAGCAGAACTTAATCTTGATATTGCCCCATCAATTATAGATAAATCAATCCCAAATTTCTGCACACCGGCAACCCATCTTCTTAATGATACTCCCGATGAAGGGCCTGAAATCAATGCCTTTCCACCAACAGAGACCTTTGCTGTTAAAATTCTTCCCAAAGAACTTCTCTCATCTGTTATCTCTACCAGCTCACTTACAAGACGTCTTTCCTTGTAATGAGACTCAGCTGTAGAGAAATACATCCCCTCTCTCAAGAAAATCTCAGGTTTCTTTGTAGATGTAACCTGATCTTTATTTTCGCCATCTATACCTATTGAGGTTACCGCTACATTTATATTATCTAGCGGTAACCTAGATAGGATATAATTCAAACACTCTGTCTTGCCAACATTTTTCTCCAAGCCTACTATAGACAAACTGTCATATTTTAGAATCTCATTGATAAATGGCATAGACAGAAGTATTTATACTATTTCTTAGATCTCTCTTTTCTGCTAAGAACAGAAGGCTCAATAGCCATACCTTTACCCTCTAGCAATGAAGATACACCCTCAATAGATTTATTTTGAGCTGCTTTGCAATATTCGCAATTGCACTCATTCTTATAATCTGTAGGCTCAGTATAAGTAGTAATGACACCCTCAAAGTTTCTTAGAACCACTTTACCAGGAGCTTGAGAAATTACATATTGAGGCATTACAGGAGTTTTTCCACCACCACCTGGAGCGTCAACTACGAATGTAGGAACAGCGTAACCAGAAGTGTGACCTCTCAAGCCCTCGATAATCTCAATACCTTTAGATACTGGAGTTCTGAAGTGCTCAATACCCATTGACAAGTCGCATTGGTAAATGTAGTAAGGTCTTACTCTCATTTTAACCAACTCATGCATCAATTTCTTCATTGTGTTTACACAATCGTTAACACCTCTTAGAAGAACTGTTTGGTTACCTAGAGGAATACCAGCATTAGCTAACTTAGCACATGCCTCTGCAGCCTCTTTAGTTACCTCTTGTGGGTGATTGAAGTGAGTATTCAACCATACTGGATGATACTTCTTAAGCATATTTACAAGATCATCAGTAATACGTTGAGGACATACAACTGGAGTTCTAGAACCAAGTCTGATAATCTCTACGTGAGGGATTTGTCTAACACGTGAAATGATATACTCCAATCTCTCGTCGCTTACGCACAAAGAGTCACCACCTGAAAGTAGAACGTCTCTAACTTGTGGAGTTTTTGCGATATACTCAATAGCTCTATCAATTCTCTCAATTGCACTCTCACCATCTTTTTGACCAGCAAAACGTCTTCTGGTACAGTGACGGCAATACATTGAACACATATCAGTGATCAATAGCAATACTCTATCTGGATATCTGTGAGTCAATCCAGGAACTGGAGAATCCTCATCCTCATGTAGAGGGTCCAATAAATCTGCAGGAGATTGATATGTCTCTTTACCTGTAGGTACAGCTTGTTTTCTAACTGGACAATCAGGGTTGTTTGGATCTATCAAGCTTATATAATAAGGAGTGATAGCCATTCTTAAAGTTTGAAGAGTTTTCTTAACACCCTCTTCCTCCTCTGGAGTTAGAGAAACATATTTCTTCAAATCCTCAAGAGTCTCAATTCTATTCTTTACTTGCCATTTCCAATCGTTCCATTGCTCATCTGTAACGTTAGGGAACAGCTCTTTACGTCTTGATTCGTACATAATTATGTAATAATTAAATAGTTATACGTATAATTTTTCAAATAGCTCTCTAATATCCTTAGATTCCCTAATAATATTGAGAGTTAAATTGGCATGACCTTTTGCAAAGCCATTGCCAACAATAAGGTTAATATCTTTTCCTACACCTTCGGCACCCAATGCAGCTCTGGTAAAGCTTGTTGCCATAGAGAAGAAATAGACACTACCTCTACCTTTAGTAATAAGTATTGAGGTCATTTCTGTAGAAGGTACATTAACATTGTTGATTGTAACATCACAACCTCTTCCACCTGTAATGGCCATAACTTTTCTATACACGTCCATTACATTTGTGGCATCAGCAACAATCACATCTGTTGCCAAACCCATATCCAAAATACGTTGGGCATTAGTCTGTGAATATTCAACAACTATAACCTTACCATACTGACCTACATTTTTCATTGCCTGGTAGCAGCATAAAATACCTGATTTTCCACCACCACCTATAATACAGACAATCTCCCCCTCAGTAACCAGACGGTCAACTTGAGCAGGAGCTCCAGCCACATCCAATGCAGCCAATGCAAGACGTTCTGGAATATCATCCGGAAGTACAGCAAACAGGCCACTTTCAAATAAAATTGCTTGCGCTTCTACATCAACCTGTTCCGAATTAGGTGAAATATTCTTAATGCGCTCTATCTTTAAAGGTGTAAGAGATAATGATACAAGAGTTGCAATTTTATCTCCAACTTTAAGATTTTGAGCATTAGGAAACTTAGGACCTATCTCTTTAATGGTACCAATAAGCATTCCCCCTGAACCGGTAACCGGATTCTGCATTTTACCCCTCTCCTTAACAATGGATAAAATCATATTTTCCATTTGTACAGGATCAGATTGGCATGCATTTTTAATTTGCGTATAGCTGGCTGAATCTATATTTAAAGTGGTTACATCTATGAGAATCTCATTTTCATAGATTTCCATAGTATTATCAAGCTTTAAAGCCGGCTGGGGTAAAGTCCCCGCCGGATTTAAAACTCTGTGTGTTCCGTATCTGCAACCACCTTGCAACATAAGGCTTATGCGTATAGTTCAGTAAATATTTTTCTTAGAGTCTCACACTCTCTTAGCTCTTGTAGAGTAAACTCAGCGTGACCTTTAGTATAACCGTTACCAATGATCATATTAACATCTGATCCAATACCCTCTGCACCTAGAGCAGCTTTAGTGAAGCTTGTAGCCATAGAGAAGAAGTAAACGATACCATCATCTTTAGTACATAGAACAGCTGTCATCTCTTGATCTGGAACGTTTACACAGTTGATAGTAACGTCAGCCATTTTGCCATCAGTAAGTTTTGAAACTAGCTCATTAACTTGAACTGGAGTCATACCTGCTGTACTCTCAACAACATCACAGAAACCAAGATCTTTAATACGTTGTGTACTTCTTTGAGAATTAGTCAAACCAATAACTTTACCAGTTACACCAACACGTTTTTTAGCCTCGTAGCAGCAAAGCATACCTGATTTACCACCAGCACCAATAATAACTACATTTTGACCATATTGGCAAAGTTTTGCAGTTTGTGCAGGAGCACCAGCTACGTCAAGAGCTGAAAGAGCAAGTTTCTCTGGAAGGTCAGCAGGAATCTTAGCGTAGATACCACTCTCAAATAAGATAGCTTTACCTTTGATATCAACTTGGTCTACATCTGGACGGATCTCTACAATCTCATCAATTCTAAGTGGAGTAAGAGACAATGAAACTAGAGTAGCAATACGATCACCCTCTTGAAGATCAATTTTACCTTTTAGAGCATCACCAATTTTCTCAACTTTACCAAGTAACATACCACCTGAACCAGTACGACGGTTACGATGTTTACCTTGCAACTCTACGTTATAGAAAATCTCTTTCTTAACTTCCTCTAGGATTTGCTCCTCAGTAGCACCCTCACCTGCTTGTTGTTTAGCATAATTGTGAATATCAGTGAATGATGCAGAGTCAATATTAAGTGTTTGAACATCAATCAAGATCTCGTTATCGTAGATCTCGTCCATGTTATTGTCAATTTTGTTAGCTGGTTGTGGAAGAACACCAACTGGCTCAATCACGCGGTGAACACCGTATTTATTACCTTTTTTCATCATATTTATATATTAAACTGTTTATTTTCTTGGTTTCAAACCTAAAATTTCTCTAGCCTCAGCAGATGTAGCAATCTCTCTACCCATCTCTTTAGCAATACGAACAACTTTAGCAACCATCTCACCATTAGATTTTGCTAAAACACCTTTCTCTAGGTATACGCTATCCTCAAAACCTACTCTAACGTTACCACCCATTGCAATTGCAGCAGCAGCTAGAGTAAATGCATGACGACCAATACCTGTAGCAGTCCAAGTAGAACCTGCAGGGATAGCATTAACTAACCAGCAAAGGTTTTGGACAGTTGCAGGAGTACATCCGTGAACACCTAATACAAAATTGAATTGCATAGGATCACCAGGTACTTGACCTTTTTTAGCCATAGTTAAAATAGTATCCAAATGACCCATTTCAAAGCACTCGTACTCAGGTTTGATATTGTTCTCAAGCATTCTCTTGCCAAATGCTCTCATTGTTGGCATTGTGTTCTCAAAAACATCGTCACCAAAGTTACATGTACCGCAATCCAATGTAGCCATCTCTGGGAATAGCTCAGTTGGTTGAAGACGCTCCTCTGCAGTCATACCTACAGCACCACCAGTAGAAGGGATAAGAATAACATCTGGACACTCTTTATAGATAGCATCAATACACTCTTTGAAACGAGCTTTGCTTTGAGTAGGAGTACCATCATCCTCTCTAACGTGAAGGTGAACAATTGCAGCACCCGCATCTACAGCTGATTTAGCCTCTCTAACAATCTCCTCAACAGTATAAGGAACAGCAGGGTTTTGCTCTTTTGTAACCTCAGCACCGCAAATAGCGGCTGTAATAATCAATTTTGCCATATACTATTATTATTTATTTCTTTGGCATTTAACAGGAACTACGCAAGTACCGCTAGCTTTACAAACAACTATAGGCTCAGCCAATACGTCAGCTGCTGAATCAGAAATATCTGGACGAGGAACAATAACTTTCTTAGCCTCAAATACCATTTTTCTAGAAGAGTTACCAGTAGATACAATCTCACCAGTAGCCTCAATATAATCACCAGCGTAAACAGGAGCCATAAACTCTACGCTGTCATAAGCTTTAAACAAACCCTCATCACCGTCATTAATGATAAGTAACTCTGTAGCAACATCACCAAAAAGGTTCAACATTCTTGCACCATCTACAAGATTTCCACCATAATGAGCATCATGACAGCTCATTCTAACTCTAATTAAAGCTTTTTTATTCATAGCCGTTATTTTAATAAGTTGTTTTTAAATTATTTCGAATATATATAATCAACAAAAATAGCAGGAGTGTGAACTTGCTCTGGAGCAATCTCTCCTACTTTAACTAATTTTTCTGCCTCAACAATAACAGTTTTAGCAGCTGTTGCCATAATTGGGTTAAAGTTTTGTGTTGTACCAACAAAAACCAGGTTACCATCCTCATCAGCAACAGTAGCACCCAATAAAGCTATATCAGCTCCAAGAGGCTTCTCCAAAAGATACTCTTTACCATCTACAGTTATAGTCTCTTTACCGTTAGCTACTATAGTACCCAAACCAGTAGCAGTCAAAACGCCACCCAAACCTGCACCATATGCACGAATTCTCTCAGCCAATGTGCCTTGTGGACAGAATTCAATCTCCAACTCACCTGAGTTCATTTGCTCACTTGTGTTAGGATTGGTACCAATGTGAGAAACAATAACTTTTTTATCTTGTTTGTTGGTAATAAGCTTACCGTGTGCAACCTCTGCATAAGCAGTATCATTGCAAATAAGGGTTAGATCCTTTACACCACTTTTTGCCAACTCATCAAGAATAGCTATAGGACTTCCTGCAGCTAGGAAGCCACCCACCATAACTGTCATGCCGTCTTTAACTTTAGAAACAGCATCTTGTAAAGAAATTCTTTTGTTCATTATAATTTTTATTAAAAATTTACGGTTTTTTAGGTACTTTTAAGCACAGTACTTATTAGAAGGCAAATTTAAGTAAATAAAATATCATTTCAAATAACTTTGATGTTATTATTTTAAAGAAATTTTTAGATAATTTTATTTAGCAAATTCAATCAATATTTGTACTTTTGTAATAGTAAACAACAACAAATTTAACCATTTTCAATATAAAAACCGCAAATGTTTCCATTTTTGAATATCCAGTCCCAAACAATTCCATCTGACTCAATAAAAGAGCCAGCTGCAATAATTACAGAGACCATCAAAAATGTAATCAACACCCCTACAGAGCAACTGATAGCCAACTCTATAGACATTGCACTGGACTTTGGAGTCAAGATTTTGGCAGCAATTGTAATTTACACAGTCGGGCTATGGATAATAAAGAAAATAAAACATATTCTAAAAAAATTGTTTGAAAAGAAAGGGACAGACCAGTCACTTTCCACATTCATCCTTAGCTTTACAGGAATAAGTTGCACAATCCTGCTGATTATAACAACCATAAGCGTACTTGGAATAAACACCACATCATTCGTGGCCCTTCTTGCAGGTAGCGGTTTGGCAATTGGTATGGCACTCAGCGGAACTTTACAGAACTTTGCGGGAGGGATAATGATACTGGTATTCAAGCCATTCAAAGTTGGTGACTACATAGAGGCACAAGGATTCAACGGAACAGTGCAATCTATTGAAATAACTTGCACACATATTACAACTCCCGACAATAAAAAGATCATTTTGCCTAACGGTTCCCTATCAAACGGCACAATAAACAACTATTCCGCAACAGGAATCAGAAGATGCCAATGGGATTTTGGCGTAGAGTACGGAACAGATTTACAAAAATGTAAAGACACCCTGCTTGAAGCAATCAGCCAACACCCTATGGTAATAAACGATCCAGAGAAACCATATGTTGTTGTTACCGCACTAACAGATACAAAAATTGACATATCTGCCAGAGCATGGGTAAACACAGATGACTATTGGACACTTTTCTTTGACATAAACGAGAAAATATATAATGAACTTCCAAAAAATGGAATTAACTTCGCATCTCCAAGACTGGACATTAAAATAAACAATAAAGACATAAACTAAAACAACATAATGGAATACACTAAATTAATTATTGAAAAACAAGAGGACATTTGCATTGTTAAAATCAATAATCCTCAGGCAATGAATGCATTAAACTCAACAGTTCTAAGTGAGTTGGATTGCGCATTTTCACAAATAGAGTCAGACCAGACAATCAAAGTTGTAATCCTTACAGGTGAAGGAAGAGCCTTTGTTGCAGGTGCTGACATTTCTCAAATGAGCACTATGAGCGCAGCTGAAGGAAAAGCATTTGGCGAGCAAGGAGCTGCAGTATTCAGAAAAATTGAACAACTTAAAGTTCCAGTGATTGCAGCTGTAAACGGCTTTACCCTAGGCGGAGGATGCGAGTTGGCAATGGCCTGCGACATTAGAATTGCATCTGCAAAAGCTAAATTTGGCCAACCAGAAGTTGGTTTAGGAATTACACCTGGTTTCTCAGGAACCCAAAGATTGCCTAGATTGGTAGGTATGGGTGTAGCAAAAGAGTTAATATACACAGCAGACATTATTGGCGCAGATGAAGCATACAGAATTGGTTTGGTCAATAAAGTTGCAGAGCCAGAGGCTTTGATGGACCAGGCTATTGAAATGGCCAAGAAAATAGCTTCAAAAGCTCCTATAGCTGTAAGATACAGCAAAGAGGCTATAAACAGAGGTTGTCAGGTAGATATTGACACAGCCATTGCAATTGAGGCCAACTTGTTTGGTCTATGCTTTGCAAGCGAAGACCAAAAAGAGGGAATGAGCTCATTCCTAAACAAAAAAGCACCAGAATTTAAAAATAAATAGTAAAACATTAAAAAGTTAAAATCATGAAAGTAGCAGTTGTTGGAAACGGCACAATGGGTAATGGTATTGCTCAAACATTTGCAGTTGCCGGTCACGATGTAATTATTAAAGGTCGTTCAGATGCATCTCTTGCAAAAGCACACGCTTCAATTGAGAAAAGCCTTGCTAAAATGGTTGAGAAAGGCAAAATGGAAGCTGCTGACAGAGACGCTACCCTAGCAAGACTTACAGACACTAAAGTATACGAGGATTTGGCTGATGTTGATTTGGTAGTAGAGGTTGTAGCTGAGGATATGGGTATTAAAGAGGAAATCTTTAAAACATTAGACGCTATTTGTAAACCAGAGGCTATTTTGGCTACTAACACTTCTTCTTTATCAATCACACAAGTTGCTTCATTCACTAACCGTCCAGAGAGAGTAATTGGAATGCACTTCTTCAATCCAGTTCCAATGATGAAACTTGTAGAGGTTATCAAAGGCCAGCTTACCTCTGACGAGGTTCACTCTACTATTGTAGAACTTTCAAAACAAATTGGAAAGACTCCAGTTACAGTTAACGAGGCTCCTGGTTTTGTTGTTAACAGAATCCTTATCCCTATGGTAAACGAGGGTATTGGTATCCTTG
>JAFYMJ010000131.1 GCA_017556665.1 Bacteroidales bacterium | reverse complement strand
TAAATATCTATAGGGGCATGTCTGGATGCCAGTGAAGATATTGCCTGAAATATTTTCCTGTTTGCCTCTTTATAGAAACATTCAGCATTCAGCATATCCAGAACATCCGCAACAGATGAAGGCTCCAACAATAAAGCTCCCAACACAGCCTCCTCAATATCAACAGCCTGTGGGGGTTTTCTTCCACTTTCAAGATTTAAAGCCTCCAGATTCTTTATCTGGTTAGAACCGCTACCTGCCTTGTTCCCTGTAGTCTTTGCCATAATCGCTTTATCCTCTTCTTAAACAATTTAAAAAGTAAAGTTACATAGCTTAACATGAAAAAACAAAAAAACATCCCCAACTTTTTAAATTAAGTTGAGGATGCTCATCTATATTTTTTCTAATTATTGCTCGTTCTCAAACTCTGGGCTAACTAGAATTCTACCACAATACTCACATACAATAATTTTCTTGCTCAATGCAATATCAAGTTGTCTTTGAGGCGGAATCTTGTTGAAACATCCACCACAAGCATCTCTTTTAACTGTTACAACAGCCAATTTATTTCTTGCATTTGAGCTCACTTTCTTGTACGCATTCAAGATTCTTACCTCCAATTGAGATTGAAGCTCCTCTGACTCTTTAACCAATTGAGCCTCCTCAATCTGAGTCTCTGCAATAATTGTCTCCAACTCTTGTTTTTTACCTACAAGATCAATCTCTCTCTCCTCCAAATCCTTGTTGGCAGCTGCAAGAACATCTTTCTTGTCTGCAATCTGTTTGGTTGTATCTTTAATGTGCTTTTGAGCCAGCTCAACCTCAAGATTTTGATACTCAATCTCTTTTGTTAATGAGTCATACTCTCTGTTATTCTTGACATTGTTTCTTTGTTGCTCATATTTCTCAACCAAAGCACTAGCTGTTACAATATCTTGCTTTCTTTGAGCAATATATGCCTCAGAATCTTTAAGCTCTTTTTGCAAGTTTGCAATTCTTGTCTTTAAACCTTCAATTCCATCCTCCAAATCTTGAACCTCTTCTGGAAGCTCACCTCTCAACAAGTGAATTTTATCAATTTTAGAATCAACTTGTTGTAACTTGTACAAAAGACGCAACTTTGTCTCAATGCTTACATCGCTATCCAAACCTTTAGCAATCTGAAGAGATGTAAAAGTCTCACCACCTACAGGAGGTACAACTGTGTTATTTTTTTTACTTGTAGCCATAGTAAAGCTTAGTAGTTATATATTGGATTATTATTTCTATTACTTTTTGAAACTGCAAATGTAGGAAAATTTTTGCAAAGTATTTCTGCAAATAAATCAACAACTTTATATTCGCTTGCATAATGGCCAATATCAAAGACCATAAACCCCCTCTCACAATAGAAGTCATGATATGTAATATCCCCCGTTACATACACCTGAGCACCACTTTTCATTGCCTCACCTATAAAAGATTTGCCACTTCCTCCACACACTGCAACCCTGTAGATTTTTTCTTCTACAGGCTCAGAAGATCTTATATTTTCCACTCCAAACTTGTTTTTAAGCTCCCCGACAAATTTTTCACACTCAATACCGTCTTCCAAATCTCCAACCAGGCCAAAGCCATCCTCTGTAAGTACAGTCACATTCTTTAGCCCCAACTGCTCTGCCATCAATCCACTCACTCCACCGGCAGCCTTATCCATGTTTGTATGTGCACAATATATCACTATGTTGTTTTTTATTGCCTTGTAAATTATCCTGCCAAGCCAGTTTGATGTGGAAATTTTCTTTACACCACCAAAAATAAGAGGATGATGGGTAATGACAATATCTGCTCCAATCTGTATTGCCTCATCAATAACAGCCTCAGTACAATCTAAAGCAATCAACGCTTTGGATACATCCAATGATGCATCCCCAACTACAAAGCCACAATTATCCCATTTTTCCTGCATACAGACAGGGGCAAACTGCTCTATGGGAGCTACCAAATCACCTGCTAACATTGCTCATCCTCCTCAATTATGGGTGCACCTTCCATCCCTTTTGCTATTTCCATCAATTTCTCCTTTATGGAGGTCAGCTTCTCTATAACCTCAACCCTTTTGTCGGTACCATTCAAATTATCCTTCATCCTCTTGTGTGCACCATCAAGGGTCATCCCCTTCTCCTTTACCAGATAATGGATTACCTTAAGGTTATCAAGATCAGAAGAGGTAAATTGTCTGTTGCCCTTCTTATTCCTGGCAGGCTTTATGAATTCAGGAAATTTACCCGCCCAAAATCTTACCAAAGAGGGGGTTTCTCCCAAAATCTCTGCAGCCTCACCAATTGAGTAATATAATTTTTCCATAATACAAAAGTTGTTGCTAATCCAATGATTGTCCAGTATTTGCAGCTCTTGCCAGCATCTCAACATACAACAGCGGCGACAAATCTGCAAAAAAGTAGTTAATTGGCTCCATAATTTGGTCATTGTACCAAACTTCATAATGCAAGTGAGGGGCAAAAGACATTCCCGAAATACCAACTTCTCCTATCACATCACCCCTTTTTAACTTCTCACCCTTACGCACCTTTATTTTTCCCAACATCATATATTTGGTAACATAACCATTTCCGTGATCAACCTCAACCACATTACCCTCACTCCTTCCATATTTTGTCTTTCGCACAACAAGAGACACCTTTCCATTAGCAGAAGCTACAACCGGTGTACCTGTTGGTGCCACCAAATCTATTCCTGTATGGTTTGACAACGTCTTAAAGAACGGATTTATTTTCTTGCCAACCGACGCACCTGTCTGTCTTAACGTAAAATCCTTAATAGGCAAAACAGATGGAACATTCTTAAGTTTGTCACCCATAACAGCCAATGAATCTGTAATCTGAGCCTTAATATTGGCCACTTGGTTTTCAAGATCCGTTACATTAACCTTATACTCCCTTGAGAGCAAACTCAAATTTGTAGTATCTATCCCTTCAAGATCTCTATAATCATCCTCATGCTCCCTAAAAATTGCAGGGGGTTCTGTATTGAAAATTGTTCTATATATTTCTCTGTCTCTGTGCTGTAAATTTTTTACAGTTCCATCCAGAATCTCCAGTTTCTCCTCTATCCGGTCACTCTCCTGCTGCATAAGCTGAGTCTGCAACTCCAGCTGCTGCTCATATTCTGTACTAAAGAAAAGACTTGTAATAAAATAATAAACCACAGACAATAAAATACTTGCCAAGAAATATTTTATTACCCTGCGCAGTTTTGCAAAAAAGCCCTTTCTCTCTTGCTCAAACCTTAGAAGTTCATTATTGAATTTATATCTTTTCATTTACGCTTTTTCTTTTTTGCCTTTGGCTGTTGTGGAGGTTTTGGTTTTTGCTTTACCATACCCCTGTACTCCGCCCCTTTAAGATTACTGTCATAATAATTCAGAGGATTTACCCTGTTTTCCCTGTAAATGACTTCATAATGAAGGTGCGGTCCCTTTGACCTTCCGGAATTTCCCATTACACCCAATTGCTCACCTCTGGAAAGAACATCCCCGGTCTTAACATATGAATACTGCAGGTGGGCATATCTGGTTTTATATCCAAATCCATGATCCACAATTACATAGTTACCATAGCCATGAAATTCAAATCCCACTTTCTCCACCACTCCATTTCCGGTACAATATATTGGTTCCCCTCTGTTTCCCGACAAATCAATACCTTGATGGAATCTTGGCTTACCCGAAAACGGATCAGACCTGTATCCAAAATAACTCGACAACCTTGTAGCCTCCAGTGCTACAGGAGGCAGTGCAGGTACACACATTGCCATTTGGTCTGCCCTATGTGCCAGCTCCTCAACCTCATCAAATGAGCGCGACTGCACAAACGCTTTCTTGTACAATATGTCTGCCATTTGCTCAACACTTCTGTATGATGCAACTTCTGGCACCAGATTGTACCGTGCGTAATTATCTGTTCCACCTATACCGGAATTTCTCAAATCACTGGAGACCTCCTCCATACCAAAAATTGGTCTGTATACATTGTTGTCCCTCATCTGCAACTCCAACAACGCCCTGCTGCTATTCCCAAACCTTTGCTCCATAACCTCCAGTTTAGAACTCAGGTTAACGTATTTTTGTTTAAGATGAATTGTTTTGGGAAGTTCCAGTTTAAGAACCTTTACATAGAAGACATAATAAGCCTGAAACGCCACTATGCTCATCAGGAACACAAATAACCCCTTATAGAAGCGCTTCTTAGCAGATGATTTATAAACCTCATAGGCTAAGGTCTGACTATTTAGTTTATATTTTTTCTTCCCAAACATAAATAAATTACCACTTTAGTGGTTTGCAAATATAAAAATAAAATTAAAAAGATTATTTTTGCACATTCTATAATTATATGAATATGACATCAAATCAAATAAGAGAATGTTTCTTAGAGTTCTTCCGCTCTAAAAATCATACCATAGTTCCATCTGCACCTATGGTTGTTAAGAATGACCCTACATTAATGTTCACAAATGCAGGTATGAACCAGTTTAAAGATTGGTTCTTGGGTAACACAGAAGTCAAACACCACAGAGTGGCAGATTCACAAAAATGTTTGAGAGTCAGCGGTAAGCACAACGACCTTGAAGAGGTTGGCCATGACACATACCACCACACAATGTTTGAGATGCTTGGCAACTGGAGTTTTGGAGACTACTTTAAGACAGAAGCCATTGACTGGGCATGGGAACTTCTTACAGAGGTTTACAAGCTTGACAAAGACAGACTTTATGCCACTGTTTTTGAGGGGTATGAGAAAGATGGCGTTCCAATGGACAGCGAGGCAAAAGAGGCTTGGTTGAAACACCTTCCAGAGGACAGAATTATACTTGGCAACAAGAAAGACAACTTCTGGGAAATGGGAGAGACTGGTCCATGTGGCCCTTGCAGCGAGATTCATATAGACCTTAGAAGCAACCAGGAGAGAGAAAAAGTTCCAGGAGTGGAATTGGTAAACAAGAGCCACCACCTTGTAATTGAGATCTGGAATCTTGTATTCATGCAATTCAACAGAAAGGCAAACGGCTCACTTGAACCGCTTCCTAACAAACATGTAGATACAGGTATGGGATTGGAGCGTTTATGTATGGCACTTCAAGGCAAACAGAGTAACTACGATACCGATGTATTCCAGAACATGATTAACACAATTGCCAAACTTACCGGCAAAGAGTACAATCCTTCTGGAGAGACAGGTGTTGCAATGAGAGTTATCTCTGACCACATAAGAGCAATAAGTTTCTCTATTGCCGATGGCCAACTGCCATCTAATGTAAAGGCCGGCTACGTTATAAGAAGAATTTTGAGAAGAGCCGTAAGATACTACTATACATTCCTTGATATGAGCGAGCCACTGCTATGCAGACTTGTTCCTACATTGGTTGAGCAGATGGGTGAAGCATTCCCTGAACTTAAACAACAACAGACTCTTGTTGAAAAAGTAATTAAAGAAGAGGAAGAGGCTTTCTTAAGAACTTTGGACAAAGGTATAAAACTGTTGGATGACCTTATTGCAAAAGAGACTGCATCAAAGACCATATCTGGTAAAGATGCCTTTGTATTGTACGATACATTTGGTTTCCCTATAGACCTTACCGAGCTTATTGCCAAAGAGAAAGGATACACTGTAGATCTTGCTTCATTTGAGAAAGAGCTTGAGCAACAAAAGAACCGTAGCCGTAATGCAACAAGTGTTGAAGAGGGTGACTGGGTAGAGACAAGCGAATTTGTACAACCAGAATTCACTGGCTACGACAACAATACACAACAAGGAGCAACATTACTTAAATACAGAACTGTAAAAGCCAAAAACAAAGTTTCTACCCATTTGGTATTCAACAAAACTCCGTTCTACGCAGAGAGCGGTGGACAAATTGGCGATTACGGATATGCAATTGGAGAAGAGGACGGACAAAAGATTGAGATAATAAATGCAGTAAAAGAGAATGGATTGCACATTCATATCTCAAACTCAATTCCAAACAACCCTAACCAGAAATTCACTTTGGAAATTGATACTGTTCGCCGACAACAGATTGCAAACAACCATACAGCAACCCACTTGCTTCATTTTGCATTAAGACAAATTCTTGGCACTCATATTGAGCAAAAGGGTTCAAGCGTAAACAATGCAGGTTTCAGATTTGACTTCTCTCACTTTGAAAAGATTGAGCCAAGCAAACTAAGAGAGGTTGAGAGACTTGTAAACAAACTTATCAGAGAGAACAAACCTCTTGAGGAGTTTAGAAACATTCCTATAGAAGAGGCAAAGGCCAAAGGGGCAATGGCTTTGTTTGGAGAGAAGTATGGTGACCATGTAAGAGCTATCAAATTTGGTGATTCAATTGAGCTTTGTGGTGGAACACATACAAATGCAACAGGATCTATCGGGATACTGAAAATTACATCTGAGAGTGCTGTTGCTGCAGGAATCAGAAGAATTGAGGCTGTTACCGGAGAAATGGCTGAAAATGTAATTGAGGAGATGGAAAATCTTGTTGTTAACATCAAGAAACTGTTCAACAACAATCCTAACATCTTGGGTACAGTTGGAAAGATGATAGAAGAGAATGACCAGCTTAAGAAAAACGTTGAGAACTTCCAGAAAGATAAAGCCATTATGCTTAAGAAAGCTATTATGGAATCTATGTACGTTGTAAACGGTCATAAAGTGCTAAAATTCCAAGGTACAGTTAACCCTGTCATTATTAAGGATATCGCATTCCAACTTAAAGCAGAAGCAGACGATTGCATTTTTGTAGCAGGCACAGATTTTGAAAACAAACCAATGATTACACTTGTATACGGCAAAAATTACGTAAATAACGGAGCCAACGCAGGTAAAGACATTAGGGAAGCTGCCAAACTTATTGAGGGTGGCGGTGGCGGACAGCCTTTCTATGCATCTGCAGGTGGCAAGAAATTGGAAGGTTTGTCTGATGCGGTAGAAAAACTTATAGAAATAGCAACCAACTAGTAATAAATGAAAAAACTTGACCTTTTCCTTATAAAGTCATTTTTAGGGCCATTTGTTATGACATTCCTGATTGTATTATTTGTTCTAATAATGCAATTCTTATGGTTATATATAGATGAGCTTGTAGGAAAAGGATTAAGTTTATGGGTTATAATAGAGTTTCTTGCATGGGGAAGTGCAACGCTATTTCCCCTTGCATTACCTCTTGCCACACTATTGGCCTCTATTATGACACTTGGCAATATGGGAGAGAATAATGAGTTGCTTGCACTTAAGGCAGCAGGTATTTCTCTTCCAAGAATTTTATCTCCACTTTTCATTTTATCAATATTTATTAGTATTGCTGCATTCTTTGCATCAAACAACCTTATTCCTGTAGCCTACGAAAAAATATACAGACTACGCTCAGATATTGGCAAGACAAAAGAGGAGATAAAAATCCCTGTTGGGGTGTTCTACAATGGCGTGGACGGTTATTCAATAAGAATTGTAAGCAGGGACGACAATAATATGATGCACCACGTTATGGTATATGACCATAGCAAGAAAAAGGGAAATGTTAGTGTTACAGTGGCAGACTCGGGTAAAGTTCTTATTTCTCCCGACAAAAAAGGACTTATTTTTACATTGTATGATGGAATAAACTACGAAGAGGAGAATACAACTGCCAGAAGAGATACAACAAGAACACTAAAAAGGGTCAAATTTAAAAAGCAAGAGATAGTCATCCCATTGCAGAACTACGCCTTTACCAAATCAGAAGAGAACAAGTATGGCAATGAGGTTATGACCAAAGGACTTGCCCAGCTTAGAATTGACAGGGATACGTTGGAGAAGCAGTATGACAAGACTTTAAGTGACCAGTTCTCAAAAGCAATTACCCCAAGAACCTTGTCTTTGCCAAACCAGATAGACACAGCCAGACACAAAGCAAAAAGAGAGGTCATGAATATTGACTCTTTATTTGTGTGGGAAAGTTCAGAGGACGAGTTAAGAGATATAAACGATGCCATAAACGAACTTAACAACGAGATTTCCAATCTGGATTTCTACGATAAAGAGTTGTTCAGAATCTCATATCCGCTAAGAAAAACAATTATGGAAAGCTACAGGAAGTTCACACTTTCAATAGCCTGCATCATTTTCTTCTTTATTGGAGCACCTCTTGGTGCCATTATCAGAAAAGGAGGTTTGGGAACACCAGTCATTATATCAATGTTCTTCTTTGTAATCTACTGGGTTGTTGATTTAACAGGCAAGAAGCTAGGAAATGACGGAGCAATCTCTCCATTTATGGGGGCATTCATTTCAACTTTTGTACTCCTTCCAATGGGTATATTCCTTACATACAAATCTACCCAAGACTCATCTCTGTTCAACACAGATGCATACATAAAATTCTTTAACAACCTGTTCAGTGGTGCAAAGAAAATAAAGACACAAGCAGGAAAGATAAAAACCAAAATAGCAAAATAAAACCATTATGAATACAGTTTCTCCCCGTATAGTCTATATGGGCACTCCCGAGTTTGCAGTAGCCCCTCTTAAAAATCTTGTAGAGAACAATTTCAACATTGTAGGAGTTGTTACTGTTCCCGACAAACCAAGTGGCAGAGGTCTAAAAGTAAACAAGAGCGCTGTAAAGACCTATGTAGAGGAGAATTTGGCAGATACACCACTAATGCAACCTGTTTCACTAAAAGATGAAGCATTTATAGAGCAGCTTAAAAGCCTTAACGCAGACATCTTTATAGTGGTTGCCTTTAGAATGTTGCCAGAAGTTGTCTGGAGTATGCCAAAGATGGGGACATTTAACCTTCATGGATCATTATTGCCATTATACAGAGGTGCCGCCCCTATAAATTGGGCAATTATAAAAGGAGAGACAAAAAGCGGTGTTACAACATTCCTTATTGACCATCAGATTGACACTGGAAACATCCTTATGCAAAGAGAGTGTCCAATTCAAGAGAGAGAGACAATTGGAACACTATACGACAAGTTAATGGCAATAGGTGCAGATTTGGTTGTAGAGACTGTGAATGGACTTATAAAAGGAGAGCTTGTTGCCAAACCTCAGGAGGGTAAAATAACTGCCGCACCAAAACTCAACAAAGAATTGGCAAGAATAAAATGGGATATGCAGGACAGCGACCAACCAGGCTGCAGCAGTGCAATCCTTATAGACAGACTTGTAAGAGGTTTGTCACCATACCCTGCTGCAACAGCAGCAATGGGCAACCAGGAAAAACAGTACGAGTTTAAAATTTTTGAATGCAGCATTGTAAAGCCAGATGCACTGGAGAACAATAACACTCCTGCAGGCACTATACACAGCGATTCAAAGACATATATCCACGTAACTTGCGCAGATGGATCTGTCTTAAGCCTGGACCAGATTCAAATGGCAGGAAAGAAAAGAATGCACGCTAAAGAATTCCTGATGGGATTCAGAAATATAGAGACTTTCAGATTCTTTTAAGATAAATGCACAAGTACAAAAAAATAGCAATTCTGGCAGATGGGACATATCCCAGAGCCCAATATCCATTAGAGATATTGGCTCAGGCCGATATTGTTATTTGCTGTGACGCATCAGTTGAAAAGCTGAAAGGGAGAGAGCCAAACTTTATTGTGGGTGATATGGATACACTTAGCCCTACCCTGCAGGAGAAATATTCAGATATAATTCACAAGAGCAGTTGTCAGGAGACTAATGACCTTACCAAATCATTCAGTTTTGCATTAGGGCTTATCTCATCTGCAGAAAGTGGGGAGATAAACATATTGGGAGCCACCGGATGCAGAGAAGACCATTCTCTTGGCAACATTTCTCTACTTGCAGAATATGCCAAAAACGTAAACAATGAAATTCCCCCATTCAACAACAAAATGAGGGAAGAGATAAAAACAAGTATTGTTACCGATTACGGCATTTTTACCGCATACAACAATTCTGTAAAGCTTAATGCCCCAGTTGGAAGCCAGATATCAATCTTTGCATTTGACAATTCCCTTAAGATAAAATCCCAGGGGCTGAAATACCCAACCGACAATGTTACTTTTGACATGTGGTGGAAAGCAACGCTTAACCAAACTACACAAGAGACTGTCACATTGGATTTCAATCACCCATCTACAATCCTTATCTACAGACCATTCTAAAAATACTGCAGTATAACGCAGAAGTCACCCTGGGCGCAGCGTGGGCAACTCCAGACTTATTCTAAAGGTGGGAATTCAAGGCATACGAAAGGCGAAAAACCGCAGCATACACCCGTATGTGAGGATTTTGAGAATGAGTATAACGCAGAAGTCACCCTTTAGAATAAGTCTGACTATTTTGGAGCAATCCTATATAATACACCCGCCACAACCGCAAACAACAAATTAGGCAACCACAAAGCCAAATAAGGTGGTAAAGCGTCGGTGTGGACAAACATTTGACTGAAACGAAGGAATAGGATGTAGGAGAAACTTAGGGCTATACCAACACCTATGTTTATACCTATACCTCCGCGTCGCTTACGGGAAGATAGAGCTACACCCATAATGGTAAGGATAATGGCGGAGAAGGGCATGGCAACACGTGTATGTTTCTCGATAAGTGCAAATTTCACCATTTGGTCTCCTCGCATTTTTTGGGTTTCTATAAGATTGTTAAGCTTAAAGAAGTTGAATGACTCGTAGGAATCTTCTTTTCTGTAGAAGTCCTCTACTGTTATTACAAGGGTGGTATCCAATGTTTTGCCTGAGGTGATAATTTCACTGTCTCCTTTATATTCTCTCAAATGATAATTTCTAAGTTTCCAACAATCTTTAATGGTATCCCATTGAGCCGATTCTGCACTTAATTTTGATATAACAGAGTGTCCCTCTATAGATTCCAAGGTAAATTTATATGCTGTGTTGTTCCAGGTACTGAATGTTTCTGCATACATGAATGTACCGGGAGATATCTGATAATGTATGTTTCTGCTTTTGTTTTCGAATTGCTTCTTGATATACTTGTCTTCAAACGCAAGGCGTCCTTTATTTGCAGGTGGAATCACAAACCAACCCAATAGAAGTGTAAAGGTTCCAATTGCAATAGCAGAAAGCATGTAGGGATACATTAACCTCTTAAAACTTATACCACCCGCAAGGATAGCAATAATCTCTGAGTTGGCGGCCATTTTTGAGGTAAAGAATATAACTGTAATGAATACAAACAATGGTGAGAGCATATTTGCATAATATGGTATAAAATTACCATAGTAGTTAAAGATGATTGCCTTTAAAGGGGCATCTTTCTCTACAAAGTCATCTATCTTCTCACTAATGTCAAAGATTATAACAATACCAATAATAATAAGTATAGAGGCAATGTATGTCCCAATAAATTTCTTGATTATATACTTATCAATTGTTGTTATGTTAAAGTTATATTTCATTAAGATAGTGTTAAATCTTAGTCTCCAGTTTTTTTACTGCTGCATCTTTCCAGGTTGCAAAATCTCCTGCTTTAATATGTTTTCTTGCTTGTCTTACAACATCAAGATAAAACGCAAGATTATGCTCACTGGCTATTTGTGCTGCCAGCATTTCACCTGCGACAAACAGATGTCTCAGGTATGCTTTTGTATAGGTTTTGTCTACAAATGATGTGCCTTTGTCATCCAACAAAGAGAAATCATCTGCCCATTTCTTGTTTCTTATGTTTATCATGCCATCCCAAGTAAACAACATTCCGTTTCTTCCGTTTCTGGTTGGCATAACACAATCAAACATATCTATACCTCTGGCAATTCCCTCCAAAAGGTTGGCTGGGGTACCTACCCCCATAAGGTATCTTGGCTTGTCCAATGGCAAGATTGGATGCAGAACCTCTATCATTTCATACATTTTTTCTGTAGGCTCTCCAACTGATAGTCCTCCAATAGCATATCCATCCCTATCCAATGCAACTGCATGCTCTGCAGCCATTCTTCTTAAATCAGGGTATATACATCCTTGAACTATGGGGAAGAAAAATTGCTTATATCCATACAAAGGCTCTGTCTGGTCAAAGTGCCTGATGCATCTTTCCAGCCATTTTTGTGTTAACTTTAAAGAATTGAGAGCATATTTATGATCTGCATCGCCCGGTGTACACTCATCAAGAGCCATAATAATATCTGCTCCAATAATTCTTTGGGTATCTACATTATTCTCTGGTGTAAAAGTGTGTTTTGAGCCATCAATATGAGAACGGAATGTGCATCCTTCTGGGGTAAGTTTCCTGTTTTCTGCCAAAGAGAAAACCTGGAAACCGCCACTGTCTGTAAGCATTGGCTTATCCCAAGAAATAAACTTGTGCAGACCTCCTGCCTTATTTATAATATCCAATCCTGGACGCAAATATAAATGATATGTGTTGCCCAAAATTATTTGCGCATCAACATCGTCTCTCAAATCTCTATGATATACCCCTTTAACAGATCCAACTGTACCTACAGGCATAAATATAGGGGTTTCAATAACTCCATGATCTGTATACAATAATCCACATCTTGCTGCAGATTGCGGGTCTTGTGCAATTTTTTCGAACTTCATACCAAAAACTAAAGTTAACAGAGACAAAAGTAATAAAAAAAATGTACATTTGTGAGTTGTACCTTATTATGAAAAGGATTAGATTAGACATAGGCGCAGTTACTGCTACCCCAGAAAATGGTGGTAGCTTTATGTTTTTCTTATATAAAGACGGACTGGAAAATTGCCTTAGGGTAAAGATAACTCCTGGTGATATGCATGCTGTGCTGGCCAACTTTAAACCAGACAGTACACCAAATGAGTCTGTCCCTACACAAGAGGTACTTAAAAATGCTCTGCAAGAGTTCAGAATTGAGCTTCTTGAGGTCCTTATTGTAAGAAATGAGCAAAAAGATTGTTTTGAGAGTGAACTGTTACTGTTTGACGGCAATAAAGAGGTTAAGATAACTGCCGGTTTTGTGGATGGAATTATCCTTGCAAAAGGGTTTCAGTGTCCTATCTACATAGAGCAGGAACTAATGGACAAATACTCCTCTTCAATAGACAATTCAACCCAGCAATTCATAGACAAGCAGGAGCATCTGAACAAACTTAAAGAGGAGCTCAATAAAGCAATTGCATCAGAAGATTACGAGAGAGCTGCAAAAATTAACAAAGCAATAGATAATATAAGTAAAAATATATGAGAAAACTTTTTGTTTTAATTGTTGCCCTGTGCGTTACATCGTTCCTACACGCACAAGAAGGCATTGATACAACAGCTGTTGCACAGGACACTGTTGCAGTTGTAAATCAAGTTACAGAAGCCAGTATGGCACCTGCTGAGAATCCATACAAGGCTATTCTGTTGGAGCGAACTTTTACTTTTAGCCTAAGCTCTTTATTCAGAGGTCTTTTAGGTATGGCTGTAATTCTTGCAATCGCATGGATTTTTAGTCTTGACAGAAAAAGAATCAATTGGGGAACAGTTCTAAAGGCTTTGGGATTACAGCTACTTATTGCTGTTTCTGTTTTGGTTTTCCCTGGTGTTCAAAAGGGATTTGAATTGTTTGGTCAAGGTTTTGTTGCTGTATTGGAATGGACAAAAGCAGGATCAAACTTTTTGTTTGGCAGTTTTATGGATGTAAGCAAATTTGGTTTTGTATTTGTATTCCAAATCCTTCCAACAATCATTTTCTTCTCTGCCCTTACAAGTTTGCTTTTCTACCTTGGAGTGCTGCAAAAAATTGTGTGGGCAATGGGTTGGGCTCTAACAAAGCTTATGAAATTGTCGGGAGCTGAATCATTATCATGTGCAGGCAATATTTTCCTTGGTCAGACAGAGGCCCCTCTAATGGTAAAAGAGTATATCCCTAGAATGACAAGAAGTGAACTTATGCTTGTTATGACTTCTGGTATGGCAACAATGGCCGGTGGCGTACTTGCTGCATATATTGGAATGTTGGGTGCTGGCGATAAAGCTCTTGAAGTTGAGTTTGCAAAACACTTGCTTTCTGCTTCTGTGATGGCTGCTCCTGGAGCAATTGCAATTGCAAAGATTCTTAAGCCTCAAACAGAGGAGATTGACAATACAGTAGAGGTATCAAAAGAGAAAATTGGAAAGAACATTCTTGATTCAATTACCAACGGCGCTACAGAAGGTCTTAAACTTGCTGCAAACATTGCAGCTATGTTACTTGTGTTCTATGCCCTAATTGCCGGTGTAAATTCTATCCTAAGTGTTATAAGTTTCTCTGCAGTAGATAATTTGATTGCAGATTTATCGGGAGGAAGATACACAGACCTTTCTTTGGAAGTTATTTTGGCAGTGATATTCTCACCTGTAATCTGGTTGACAGGTGTTCCATCTGAGGATATTGGACTAGTAGGAAGACTTCTTGGAGAAAAACTTATCCTTACTGAGTTTGTTGGATACCAAAGTTTGGCAGAAATGATTCAGAGTGGTGCTTTCAGCTCTACCAAATCTATTATCCTTGCAACATACATTCTTTGTGGATTTGCTAATTTTGCCTCTGTAGGTATTCAAATTGGTGGTATTGGCGGAATGGCACCAGGAAAGAGACATATTTTGTCTGAGTATGGATTCAGATCATTGCTTGGTGCTACTCTTGTAGCATTGCTTTCAGCGGCAATGATTGGAATGTTTTTGGTATAAAAAAGACTTTACTATAAAAACAAACTCCGGGCCTTATGACTCGGAGTTTATTTGTTTAATATTCGCCATTTGCAAGTTTTCTTCTGCAGGCTGCAATCATATCATCTATCATTTCATTTATTCCCCATTTAGGATTCCAGCCCCATTCCTGCCTTGCACAGCTGTCATCCATACAATCTGGCCACGACGCCGAAATCTGTTCCTTTACAGGGTCAATATTGTAATTCCATGTAAACTCTGGAATACGTTTTTTTATCTCTGTAAAGAGTTGCTCTGGGGTAAAACTCATAGAAGTTATATTAAAACTGTTTCTATGGACAAGTTTCTTAGGATCTGCTTCCATAAGTTGGGTTGTTGCCTCCAATGCATCCGGCATATACAACATATCCATATATGTATCCTTTGGAACCTCGCAAGTGTATTTACCTGTCTTTACAGCATGGTAAAAAACTTCCACTGCATAATCTGTGGTACCACCACCAGGCATAGCTCCGTTTGAAATAATTCCAGGGAATCTTACACTTCTTGCATCAACACCAAATCTTGAATAGTAG
>JAFYMJ010000130.1 GCA_017556665.1 Bacteroidales bacterium | reverse complement strand
TGGATGAACCAGCTTGTATAGATGATGAGCCTTTATCAGTTGAATTCTCAGAAGGTGTAAATCTGGCTACTCAAGAATTGATTGTTTCTGCAGAGGATTTGGCTTCTGGTAATACATTAAAAGAGATAAGATTGCCAGAAGGAGCATTGGTAGTTGTGGTTAAAAGAGGTAATGAGCACTTGGTCCCTAACGGCTCTCTTGAGATTAAAGAGGGAGACAGGTTCCTGATGGTCTTTAATGATTAAGTTTTGACACCATTGGTTTATTGCCTCTGATATAGCATTTGAATAAAATGAGCTGACCATAAGTCAGCTCATTGTTTTAATTGGCTCTTGTCTTATATTTGAAGATTGCTGTTTTATATCCTCTGTGAGCAATTGAATTCCATTTTACCTTAAGGTTTACATAGTCACCATTTGTATCAGGCAATTTTGAAAGGTCAAATGCTATAATTCCATCTGCAACTCTTTCATTGAAATCACCGTGGTTATTATGGTGCAACACAACTTCATATGGATCTTTTGGATTTGTTCCATAAACAAGATCAAGACTGTGGGTTATGGTTGTATATCCCCAGAATGTTCTGAACCTGATTGTCAAATATCCATCTTCAACAACTGTAATCCAGTCATTTACAATATCCACAGGATCATTGCCATACTCTTTAAGGTTATCAACTTCTCCCAAATCTGGAACCATACCTTTTGTTCTTATACTGTCCATATAATTAAGAACAATTGGTTTGTAGGCACTTGTTACAGACGCATCCTTTACATCTTCATAGTTGATTAGAGCTCTTACCTGCTTGTTACCGTATGGAGATTTTGTAACATTTACAGGTTTAACAGCTGTATTTTCATCAAGTTGAAGATAAAACTCATTTCCGTTGTCAAGAGGTTTAACTGTCACTAATGCATTGGGTACAAGAATATTTGTATCATCTTTATCATTGCAAGAGGTGAACATTAGTGTACTTGCCAATATAAGTGCAGAAAATAAAATTAATTTGTTTTTTTTCATAATTATCTGTTTTTAATATTATACATATCTGAAATGCTGATTTGATTTCTGACTTAAATAACACAATTTTTAAATTAAAGTTTATACAATCAAATCCTATTTATTATTTTTGTAAAAATAAATCTAAAATCATGAAATCAAAAAAATATTACGTAGGAATGCTTCTAATACTATTGTTTGTATTAGTTTTGTCATCATGCAATAATTGTACTAAAGATAATTCTAACCCTTACAATGATACTCCAAGAGAGGCAAAATTAAGAGAGGCAGGGTTGGTAAACATTTCTGAATTAGACACTACAATTATGGTTCATCTGGTTTATGCCACACCTTATAATTTTATGGGGAGAACATTGTACCATGGTCTTAAGAAAGCGTTCATGTTACCGGAACTGGCAGAAAAATTGGTAAATGCCCAAAAAATTCTTAAAAAACTTAGACCAGACCTTACACTCATTGTATATGATGCAGCAAGACCAATAGAAGTACAGAGAGAGATGTGGGCTATGGTAGAGGGTACAGATATGGAGGATTTTGTAGCAAATCCAACAAAAAGACCGGGTATGCATAATATTGCTGCTGCAGTTGATGTTACTTTAGTTGACTGTACTGGTCACCCGCTTCCAATGGGTTCTGAATATGATTATTTTGGAGATGATGCCAGAACAACAGACGAAGAGAAATTGTTGAAGGATGGCAGAATCACAATTAGAGAGTATGAGAACAGACTTCTTCTTAGAAGAGTTATGACAGAGGCTGGAATGAAACCAATTGCAGAAGAGTGGTGGCATTTTGATTTGATGGATACAAAAAAAGCAAGAGAGATATATAAAGCATTTTAGATATTATGGAAATTAGAACAGGAAAATTGTCTGATTTGGATGCATTGTCGGCAGTGGAAAATGAGTGCTTTCCTCCAGCTGAAGCAGCAAGCAGAGAGGCAATAGAATCCAGACTAAAAGTATATTCGTCACATTTTTGGCTATTGTTAGATGACCAAAAACTTGTGAGTTTTGTTGATGGTATGGTTACAGATATACCAACACTTACAGATGAGATGTTTGCAGATGCTTCTATGCATAATCCTAATGGAGCATGGCAGATGATTTTTGGTGTAAATACAATTCCTTCATACAGAAAAAGAGGATGTGCCGGCATGTTGATAGAAAAAGCAATTTCTGATGCAAAAGAGCAAGGTAGAAAAGGGTTGGTTCTTACATGCAAAGACAAGTTGGTTAACTACTATGCAAAATTTGGATTTGTAAATGAGGGAGTTTCTGGTTCTGAGCATGGTGGTGTAACATGGTATCAGATGAGATTAACATTTTAATGTAAAGAGAAAAAGGTACAAGAAAAATGATTGGATTTGACAATAACAAATATTTAGAGATACAATCACAGGAGATTAAGAAAAGAATCTCGCAATATGGCAATAAGCTATATCTTGAGTTTGGAGGCAAATTGTTCGACGACAATCATGCCAGCAGAGTTTTACCTGGTTTTAATCCCGACAGCAAATTAAAGATGCTTCTTCAGTTGAAGGACGAAGCTGAGATTATTCTAGTGATAAGTGCTCTTGATATTGAGAAGAATAAAGTTAGGGGTGATCTTGGTATTACATATGATGAGGATGTATTAAGGCTTAAAGAAGAGTTTGAAAATGTAGGGCTATTTGTCAGTTGCGTTGTAATTACTCACTATAATGGACAATCCAGCGTTGTAAACTATAAGAAAAAACTGCAAAGACTGGGAATTAAAGTATATTTCCACTACACAATTGAGGGATATCCAAATAATGTTGCATTGATTGACTCAGAGGAAGGATTTGGCAAAAATGATTATATCAAGACTTCAAGACCATTGGTAATTGTTACTGCACCAGGACCTGGAAGTGGTAAAATGGCTGTATGTTTAAGTCAGTTATATCATGAGAACAAGAGGGGCAATAAAGCAGGTTATGCAAAATTTGAAACATTCCCGGTTTGGAACTTGTCCCTTAAGCATATGGTCAACGTTGCCTATGAAGCTGCTACAGCAGACTTGAATGATGTGAACATGATTGATCCTTACCATTTGCAAGCATATGGTATTGCAGCTACAAACTATAATAGAGATATAGAGGTTTTCCCAGTTCTCAACACTATATTTGAGAGCATTTACGGTCAAAGTCCATATAAGTCTCCAACAGATATGGGCGTAAATATGCTGGGATTCTGTATAAGTGATGAAGAGACATGCTGTGAGGCTGCTAAAGAGGAGATAATCAGAAGATATTATGATGCTCTGTGCAGATTGGCAAAAAATGGAGACAATGAAAATGAAGTGAACAAAATTTCATTGATTCTGCAGCAAGCAAAACTTACAACTGAGTACAGAAAAACAACGGTAGCAGCAAAACAAAGAAAGGATCAGACAAATGTACATTGCTCTGCCATTGAACTTAAAGACGGTACAATAATAACAGCAAAAACAAGTTCGCTATTGGGACCAAGTGCAGCATTGATTATTAACGCAACAAAATACCTTGCAGGAATAGATCATGATGTAAAACTTATCCCAGAGGAGATGATTGTTCCAATTCAAAATACAAAAGTGTCACTTTTGCATGGCAAGAACCCTAGACTTCATACAGATGAAGTACTGGTAGCAATTTCTATGCTCAGCAATCAGGACATCAACTGCAAAAAAGCATTGGAACAATTACCTAATCTTGCCGGATGTCAGGTACATTCAACAGCAATGTTAAGTGAGATTGACAGAAAAATATTTAAGAAATTGGGCGTAGGGCTAACCTGTGACCCGGTAAAAAAAGGATAATACATAATAAAAGATATAAAAATGGAGATTACTAAAGACATTAAGTATATTGGTGTAGATGATTTGGATATTGATTTGTTTGAGAGTCAATATATTGTTCCTAATGGAATTTCTTATAATTCATATTTGATTAAAGATGAGAAAATTGCCATTATGGATACTGTAGATATGAGAAAGAGCGATATTTGGTGGGATAATTTGAATGCAGCTCTTGAAGGAAAGACTCCCGATTATCTTGTAGTACATCATTTAGAGCCAGATCATGCAGGTTCTATTGGTCAAGTAATTGAGAAATATCCAAACATAAAACTTGTTGCATCTGACAAAGCTGTTAAGATGCTTCCTCAGTTTTTTGAGAATGTGGATTTTACAGATAACATTATTTCAATTAAAGAGGGTGATTCACTTTCTTTAGGAGAGCATACCCTTACATTCTATATGGCTCCAATGGTTCACTGGCCAGAGGTAATGGTATCATATGACAATAAGGACAAAGTTCTTTTCTCAGCCGACGGATTTGGTAAATTTGGTGCATTGTCTCATGAGGAAGATTGGGCATGTGAGGCAAGAAGATACTACTTTAACATTGTTGGAAAATATGGCCAGCCAACTCAAATGTTGTTAAAAAAAGCAGCAACACTGGACATTCAGATAATATGTCCTCTTCATGGTCCAATCTTAACTGAAAACCTTGGATACTATATTGGCCTGTATGACACATGGAGCAAATATGAAGTGGAAACCGAAGGTGTATTTATTGCTTATGCATCACTTCATGGCTCTACAGCTAAAGTTGCTCATAAATTGGCTGAGATATTAAAGGAAAAGGGTGCTCCAAAAGTTTCAATGGCAGATCTTTGTAGAGATGATATGGCTGAAGCTGTTGAAGATGCATTCAGAATGGGTAAATTAGTTGTTGCTGCATCTTCTTATGAGGGTGGAGTTTTTACTCCAATGCATGTATTCTTGCATCATCTTGAGTCTAAAAAATATCAGAAGAGAAAAGTTGCAATAATTGAAAATGGCTCTTGGGCACCATGTGCAGGTAAAATTATGCACGATACTCTTGCTAAAATGAGTAATGTAGAAGTTGTTGAACCAATTGTAACAATCTGGTCTACAATGAAACAAAAAGATATTCCAGCCTTAGAGAATCTTGCAGAATCAATCTTGAGCAAATAGATATTCAAG
>JAFYMJ010000129.1 GCA_017556665.1 Bacteroidales bacterium | reverse complement strand
GATAATGTCTGTTATAATATTTTCTGTTGTAATATTTTCAGCCTCAGCCTCATATGTTAAACCAATCCTATGTCTAAGCACTTCATAGCATACAGCTCTAACATCCTCTGGAATTACATAGCCTCTTCTCTTTATAAAAGCATATGCCTTTGACGCCATAGCCAAAGAGATACTTGCACGTGGAGACGCGCCATAAGAGATAAGATCTTTCAATTTACCAAGACCATACTCTTCTGGTGTTCTGGTTGCATATACAATGTCAACAATATATTTCTCTATCTTCTCATCCATATACACATCCTTAACTACCTCTCTTGCCCTTACAATATCCTCTGGTTTTAAAATTGTGCTTGCTTTTGGGAATGAAGCTGCATTGTGCATTCTAATGATAAGTTTCTCTTCCTCCTTTTTTGGATAGCTTACAACCACCTTTAGCATAAAACGGTCAACCTGTGCCTCTGGAAGTGGATATGTACCCTCCTGCTCCACTGGGTTTTGGGTTGCCATTACCAAGAATGGTTTTGGAAGCGCATATGTATTGTCACCAATGGTAACCTGTCTCTCCTGCATGGCCTCCAACAATGCAGACTGAACCTTTGCAGGAGAACGGTTAATCTCATCTGCAAGAACAAAGTTTGCAAAAATAGGACCTTGTTTTACCTGGAATTGTTCACTTTTCTGACTGTATATCATTGTACCAACAACATCGGCAGGCAACAAATCTGGTGTAAACTGAATTCTGCTGAACTTTGCATCTACAATATTTGCCAATGTATTTATGGCAAGAGTCTTTGCCAAACCAGGCATACCCTCCAATAAAATATGCCCATCTGCAAGTAAACCAATTAAAAGATTTTCTACCAAATGCTTCTGGCCAACAATAACTTTGTTCATCTCCATAGAGATGATATCTACAAAAGCACTCTCCTTTTGAATTCTCTCATTTAATTCTTTTATATTGACGGTTTCCATATAAATGATTGTATATTTAATTTTTATAATATTTTTTCAATAACTATATTTGCCACACAAGTAACAGAGGCCAAAATCAAGCCCCAAAATTACATATTTTTATGAAATATTTTATCCGTTTGTCATACAACGGCAGTGCTTTTAGCGGTTGGCAAATCCAGCAGAATGCCAATAGTGTTCAGCAAGAGTTGCAAACTGCTCTAAGTGTGTTATTTAAAGAGACAATAGAAGTTGTTGGTGCTGGAAGAACCGATACCGGCGTCAACGCCCAAAACTATATTGCCCATTTTAATATTTCATCTCAAATAACCTCTGTAACAAATACCATATACAAATTAAATGCCATTCTTCCCAAAGAAATAGCTGTACAAGATATTTTTAGGGTTAATGATCAGGCTCATGCCCGCTTTGACGCAAAAAGCAGAACATATAAATACTATATACATACCCAGAAAGACCCATTTTGTTCAAATTTTTCATATTTTCTTCCTCCCGACAGATTAAATTTTGAAAAGATGAACCAGGCTGCAAAATATTTTTTGGGAGAGAAGGACTTTACCAGTCTGGAAAAACTTGGAGGGGGAAACAAGACCTCTATTTGCAATGTTATGGAGGCATATTGGGAGCCATTGGACGCTCCTGACTTTAAGAGTGCAACCCATTTTGTCTTTACAGTTACCGCAAACAGGTTTTTAAGAAATATGGTAAGGGCAATGGTAGGATCCCTTCTTATGGTTGGCTTTGGCAAGAAAGAACCTGAATGGATACCTCAAATGCTGGAAGAAAAGAACAGAAACGCTGCAGGCGGATCGGTACCGGGAAACGCACTGTTCCTGGTGGGTATTGAATACGACAATAATATAAAATTATAAATATGACAACAATACTACAAGCAGAACTTGAGTTCTCGCTAATTGACATGGCTTTTAAGGGAGGATGGCTAATGCTTCCTCTTGTATTGCTCTCTTTTGTAACCATTTATCTATTCTCTATGAAATTATGGGCAATTAAAAAAGCCAGTGCATACAACACAGAATTGCTTGATAAAGTTAAAGAGTGCATAAATGCCGGAGACTACAGACAAGCCAGAGAAATTTGCCAACAAGAGAATAGTCCAATTGCCAGGATGCTGGAAAAGGGCATATCAAAGATTGGAAGATCTGCACAGGATATTCAAACATCGGTAGAGAATGTTGGTAGCATAGAGATTGCCAATTTGGAAAAAGGACTTCCAATGATGGCAACAATAGCAGGTGGTGCACCTATGATTGGATTCCTTGGAACAGTAATGGGTATGGTGCAGGCATTTTTCAACATGGCTCAGGCAGGAAGCAATATAGACATTACTCTTTTGTCGGGAGGAATATACACTGCAATGGTTACCACTGTTGCCGGCCTTATTGTTGGAATTATGGCATACTTTGGATACAACTTCCTTACATCCAGAGTAAGCAACCTTGTCAATAAAATGGAACATATTACCATAGAATTCCTTGACATGGTTGATTAACAACCCGTTGAACATTAATTATTTAAGAAATGGCTATTAAGCAAAAAGGAAAGGTAGATGCAAGTTTCAGCATGAGTTCAATGACAGATATTGTATTCTTGCTGCTTATCTTCTTTTTGGTAACCTCAACACTAATCAATCCCAATGCATTAAAATTGCTGCTGCCTAAAAGCACAAATCAAATCTCTGCAAAACAGATTGTAACTGTATCTATAAAACATTATCAGGACAAAGGGACATTCAGTTTTCACATAAACGGAAACACAACACCTGTAAGATTTGATGAGATTGAACCACAAATCCAATCACTGCTTGGCGAGAGCGAAGATCCAACTTTCTCAATTTACGCAGACAAGAGCGTTCCAATAGAGCAAGTTGTAAACATAATGAATATAGGAAAACGGAACAAGTACAAAGTTATATTAGCTACCTCCCCAGAATAGGGATGTAGCTAATTTATTCATATCTCAACGCCTCTATAGGATCAAGTTTGGAGGCTCTTACTGCTGGGATATAACCGCTTGATATCCCTACAATAAGACAGACAACAATAGCCGAAAATATCCATATCCAAGGGATAATATAGGAGACATTCATAAAGGAGGCAACAATATTGCCAATTGAAACTCCCAATACAATACCAAACAGACAGCCAATCTGGCTTATAACAACAGATTCAAAAAGGAACTGTTCCTTAATTGTTTTTTCTGAAGCACCAAGGGCCTTTCTTGTACCAATCTCCCTTGTCCTCTCCTTAACAGAGACAAGCATAATGTTCATAAGGGCAACAGCTGCACCCAAAAGGGTTATAAGACCTATAACAACCGCAACAACAGTTATTATTCCCATAATGTTGGTAAGTTCCTCCAACATCACATCGTTGCTGTTTATTCTAAAATCAGAAACATCATAAGGGGACAATCTTCTCACTCCCCTCATAACCATGTGTGCATTATCTTTAACAGCAGCTATATCTGATGATGCTACCATTGGCTTTATCCCAATATAAAAAGAATATCCACTCTCAGGAATAAAGAATTCCCTCCCTACAGATATGGGTACAACAAGCAGATTGTCTGCGCCCATTGAGTTGTTTTCCCCTTTAAGCACTCCAACAACCTCAAGTTTATATCCTTCTATTGAGATATCATTGCCAATTGCATTGTCAGCCCTTTTGAACAATGTTCTGGCAAGTGTCTCACCCAGCACACATACCTGAACATTATTGTTTATATCTAAATCCAGAATACCACGCCCCTTGGCTACCTCCATATTGGCAAAATTCATATAATTCTCGTCGGCGATAATCATGGATATGGTAGGATTGGAACTTTCCCCCTCATACTTTACTGTAACCCCCTCCTTTCTGGTGTAAACAGAAGTTAGTGCATCATCCCTAAAATTATCCTTAAACAATTTTGCCTGTCTGTACGAAATTATCCTTTGGTTACGTACCCTTGCCCTGGTTTCTCCCTGTGCCTGATAATACATTGGGGCAATTGTAAAAGATGTTGTCCCCATCTTTTCAAAACCACTTAAAATTTCGCTTTCAAGGGCAGAAGTTGCAGTAAGAATTCCAACAAGAGATGTTATTCCAACTGCTATTATCAGAATTGTTAAAATTGAACGTAACTTGTTGTTGACAATAGACTTTAATGCCACATTAAGATTCTCTCGCACCAGCGGAGACAATTTAAAAAAATTACTCGCATCCATAACTCACAAAATGAAATGTAAATTTAGGAAAATAAAATAGATTAGCCTAAATTTGCGGTCGAATTATATATATAATGAGAAATAATAATACACAATCACGCTCAGGCGCAAGAGGCGCTGCGCGTAATGCTGCTCCTAAAACCGGAGCAACAGGTAAGAAACGTTACTCAGCCGACGAAGGCTCAGTAAAAAAAGGTCCAGCAGCAAGAGGAGCTGTTAAAAAATTCTCAAAACCTGGCCAACCATTCAAACCGGCAGGAAAACCATCAGGCAAACCTGTTTCTGCAAAACCCATTTCGGCTAAGCCTACCAGACAAAAGAGCCAAGATGAAGGTATCAGACTTAACAAGTACATTGCAAACTCAGGCATTTGTTCAAGAAGAGAGGCAGACAGTTACATTACTGCAGGATTGGTAAGCATTAACGGCGTAACAGTTACTGAACTTGGCACAAAAGTACAACCTAACGATCAGGTAAGATTTAACGGAGAGCGCATTAAGAATGAGCAAAAAGTCTACATTCTTATGAATAAGCCAAAAGATTTTGTAACAACACTAAGTGATCCTCATGCAGAAAAAACAGTAATGCATCTTGTAGAAGGCAAATGCTCTGCAAGGGTATACCCTGTTGGAAGACTGGACAAAGCAACTACAGGTGTTTTATTGCTTACAAATGATGGCGAGATGGCAGACAAGCTTACCCACCCTTCATTTGAGAAGAAAAAAATATATCACGTTTTTCT
>JAFYMJ010000128.1 GCA_017556665.1 Bacteroidales bacterium | reverse complement strand
TCGTACATATTCAGAATAACTTATAAAAACATGAGACGTTTTATATTATTACTTTTGGCAGTACTGATTACTTTGCAATCATACAGTATTATTCCCGATAGAAAATATATCAGGCTACCTCAAGAAAGGGGACTTGTATACAAAAACTTGCCGGTGGAAACCAAAGACGGCTACAAGATAGAGACCTGGTTCTTCCCTGCACAAGATATGCCCGATTATAAAGCTGGACAAAGAGAGATGTTGCCGTATAAAACCAAAGACAACAAAAAAAGGCCAACTCTCATCATATGCAATGGAGATGCCGGTAATATGTCCTATATGCAAATAGATTTGGCTGCAGTATATGCGGCAAACGGCTATAATGTTGTTACATTTGACTGGCGTGGCTTTGGAAACAGTTCCCAATTTGAGATGAACAAGGATTATCTCTGCTATACAGAAATGCTCCTTGACTACGAGGCTATTATCAAAACCGCAGTACAACAGCCGGAAGTGGACAAAAAGGAAATCTACCTGCTTGGATGGTCCACTGGAGCGTATTTAAGCATGATAACATCCCACAATAATAAAAATGTAAAAGGATGTATTTTGCTGGGGACTCCATCATCATTTGAAGATGTAATTCCACAACTTATAAAAGTTCATCCAAAAGGAAAAACTGCAGACAACCTTATTGTTCCCGATAATTTTCCCAAAAATCAAATGCCATTTCATATTGCCCCAAAATTCAGGAAGCCTGTATTCTTGATTGTTGGTAAGAATGACGACAGGACCCCAGTATGGATGTCTGAAAAGATCTACAACGCATTGCCGGAAAAAGTGAACAAAAAGCTATCTGTTTATGATAAAGCCGGGCATGGTGGCAATCAATCTCCCATGGTTGTGGATTTTGAGCGGTGGATGAATGAGACATTGGATTTTATGGAAGGAAAAATCTGATATCACCTGAACTTTTTGCTGCAACACTTGTTTACATAAGTGAAATAGTTTTTTTAAGTTAGGTTAAGTAGAACAAGCCCTGTGGTCTCGGGATGAGGTTGCAGGGCTTGTTTTTCTTATATCACAACAAATGATTGAATATTTATTTGGAGGGATAAATATTTATATCACCTTTGTATTACACAAGATGTTTAATACATAAAGAGTAATACTATTGTTATGGCAAAAGATACTATGATTGAAGAATTGCTTGATGCATGGGAAGAAACTTACAAGAAGGGGCAACTTACATTTTGGGTGTTCTTGGCTTTGAAAGAGAGCAATAAATGTATGGAGGAGATTAAGGAGTTTGTGGAGAGGGCATCTGATGGAACAATGACCTGTGAGGAGCAGAGTCTTTACCGCAATCTGAGGAAATTCCAGAATCTGGATATCGTTGCATATGACAGCAGGAAGGTTAGCAAAGGTCCCGACAGGAAGTATTATTACCTTACCCCAACAGGAGAGGAACTGTTCAAGCGTTTTGTGGAACGCAATATCATGATATTTACAAAAGAATCAATTATTAACCTTTTAACACAGTAAATTATGAGAGTATTTACACAAAGATTAGGACAATTTGCAATCAGTGCATTGATATTTACCGTTGCATTCAGATATGCGCTTGACTTATCTGTCGGGATGAAAAGCTTTCCTGCAGCTTTGGTGTGTTCAATTGTATATTTTGGATTGATGTTTTTTGCAGGCTGGTATTACGGAAGTAAAGATGCAGTTGAAAATGAAATCCATGATATAGGATTCCGTTTCCATTTTATTACATATGTATTGTGTATTGCGTTGGGATATGCATCCTATTTTATAGGATGGAATACCGAGCCGTTGAGATCATTGAATATTGGTGCAATGAGTTGGGGTATAGGACTTGCTTTGCATTTTGTATTCTTCTTGTTTGCGCAAAAGAACGCAATAAGGGGATATGCAAAGGAGGAGATATTTCAGTAGTAACTAAACTACATTTGAAAAGTCAATTTTGAAAATATGTCCCCAAATTGTTAATCTATATAACATTTTGGGGGCATACATACTATAAACCTGTCTTGCTAAATCTTCTTCCCTCTATCCCTCTCCTGCCTCATCTGTTTAAGTTTTTCTTTTTTCTCCAGCTGGGCCTGCCACCTTTTTAAGATATCAGGAGAGGTGAGGATTTTATTTATCTCTCTCTTGTCTCTGGCTTGTTGGGTTCGCAGATCATCTATAATCCGCATTATTTGTTTTGTGTTGGCGTGGAGCATTGCAGGTTCCTTTATTGCCAGGGCCTGTTGGGTGGCGGCAATGTACTTTTCTACATCCTCGG
>JAFYMJ010000127.1 GCA_017556665.1 Bacteroidales bacterium | reverse complement strand
TTAGAGAGGAGGGCAAGACAAATGGTTATGAACTTATTGCACACTCTTTGTATGGTTATATGTATATTGCAGTGCCATTCTCTTTAATGAATGTAGCAGCGTTCCATAATGCGGAATATAATGGATTATTTATTCTAGGAATGATAATTATCCTATGGTGTACAGACGTTGGAGCTTATCTTTTTGGCTCACTGTTAGGACAGAGATTCAACAATAAACTCTTCCCGTCAATATCTCCAAAGAAAAGTTGGGTGGGATTTTTTGGTGGTGTATTTTGTGCTGTAGGAGTAGGTATTTTGTTGTGTCATATAAATTTCCTATACCTAAATGTTGAGCAAGGTGCTGTTTTCTCATTAATTATTGCTATCTTTGGCGTGTTTGGGGATCTGGTTGAATCTCAACTCAAAAGAAATTACGGAGTTAAAGATTCAGGAACAATTATGCCAGGGCATGGAGGTATGTTGGACAGATTTGATGGCGCACTGATAGGATTCCCTATGGCAATTTTATATTTATTGCTGTTTGTATAATATAGACATCTGACACTAACACTTTAAAATACAGGTAATGAAGATTCACAAGGAAGGATACAACATCATATCAATTGCATTCATAATATTTGCATCTTTAATTCTGGCAAGTAATCTGCTTTTGGGATGTACTTTAGGTTCACAGATTATTACAGGAATATGTGCGGTTCTTTTTTTGTGGGTTGTGTGGTTTTTTAGAGTTCCTAAGAGAGTTTGTGTTGTAGATAAGGATTTGGTTGTTGCACCATGTGATGGAAAGGTTGTTATTGTTAAGGAGGTTGAAGAGAATGAGTACCTTAAGACAAAATGTATTCAAGTTTCTGTCTTTATGAGTGTTTTTAATGTGCACGTAAACTATTATCCAGTTGGGGGTAAAATTTTATATAGCAAGCATCATCAGGGTGCATATATTGTTGCATCATATCCAAAGGCATCTGAACTTAATGAGAGAACATCAATTGTTGTTGAGACAGAGGGAGGTAAGAAAGTGTTGTTCAGACAAATTGCAGGATATATTGCAAGAAGGATTGTATGCTATGCAAATGCAGGAGACAAAGCAGACCAATGTTCACAAGTTGGATTTATAAAATTTGGTTCAAGAATGGATTTGTTCTTGCCATTGGGCACAGAGGTGTGTGTAAAGAAAGGGGATAACGTAAAGGCCTGTGAAACAATAGTTGCAAAATTCTAAATAGCAATTATATAATAATAAAAGAGAAACCAACCCAAAAAGGTTGGTTTCTCTTTTATTATAAGGTGATGACAAGTTGTCGGGAGGCTCCACCAGTGGTAGCCTCTCTTCACTTTTCTGTATGTCAAACTTAGCTGTTCATTGAGATAAGGAACTCATCATTGTCAACTGTTCCGTTAAGATGCTTCTGCATAAATTCCATAGCTTCTATACTGTTCATATCTGCCAGGTAATTTCTAAGTTGCCAGATTCTGTTTGTGTGGTCTGGTTTGTACAAAAGATCATCTCTTCTGGTAGAGCTTAATGTAACATCAACAGCAGGGAAAATACGTTTGTTTGACAGTTTTCTGTCAAGCTGCAACTCCATATTGCCAGTGCCTTTAAACTCTTCAAAAATAACCTCATCCATTTTTGAACCTGTCTCTGTCAATGCAGTTGCCAAAATGGTTAGAGAACCTCCATTTTCTACATTTCTGGCTGCACCAAAGAAACGTTTTGGTTTGTGAAGGGCATTTGCATCAACACCACCGCTCAATACTTTGCCCGATGCCGGTTGTACTGTATTGTATGCACGTGCAAGTCTTGTTATGGAGTCCAACAGGATTACAACATCATGTCCGCACTCAACCAGTCTCTTTGCTTTCTCCAATACAATGTTAGCCACTTTTACGTGTCTTTCTGCAGGCTCGTCAAAGGTAGAGGCAACAACCTCTGCTTTTACGCTGCGGGCCATATCTGTTACCTCCTCTGGTCTTTCATCTATAAGAAGCACAATCATGTATACCTCTGGATGGTTGTCTGCAATTGCATTGGCAATCTCCTTAAGCAACATTGTCTTACCGGTTTTTGGTTGTGCCACTATAAGTCCACGCTGTCCTTTTCCAATAGGGGTAAACAAATCCACAACTCTACAAGATAGGTTATTGTGACCTTTGGCTGTAAGTTCAAACTTTTCTTTAGGTAACAATGGTGTCAATAAATCAAAAGGGACTCTATCTCTAATGTATTCTGGACTTCTTCCGTTTATCTGGTTTACTTTAACCAATGGGAAATATTTGTCTCCCTCTCTAGGAGGTCTAATCTCTCCAAAAAGTGTGTCACCAGTTTTTAAACCAAACAGTTTAATCTGAGATTGGGATACATAAATATCGTCGGGAGAATTAAGATAATTATAATCACTGGATCTTAGGAAACCATATCCGTCTGGCATAATTTCCAACACACCACTTGCCTCAACTATCCCCTCAAACTCAATTTTAGGAGCTTTTTTCTCTTTTGCAACCTCTTGCTCAACTACAGTTTCTGGTTCTTGAGGATGGATATCCGGTTGAGTTTCACTCTCAATAGGGGTATTATCAACAGATATCTCCTGAGTACCTGTTACCTCCTCTGGCACAGATGCAGTTTCTACCTCATCTTTAACCTCTGCTTTCTTATGTTTTGCATTTTTTTGAGGACGTTCATTCCTGTGCTTGTTTTTATCTTTTTTTACCTCTTACTGTATAGGGGTATTCTCGGTTTCATTGCCAAATTGCACATCTGATTGTGCTATATTGGTATTGGTTTCCAATTTAGGCTCTTGAGATGTCTCTGGATTGTTTTTTTGTATATCGGTTTTCTTCTGGATTCTTGGTCTTTTGGCAGGTTTTTGTTTAGCCTCACCCTCTGGAACCACAGTATTTATGGTTGCCTCCTCAACTGGTTTTTGAGTCTCAACTACAGGTGCAGGTGTCTCCATTACGGCTTTTTTAACCTTTATTCTCTCTCTCTTAGGTTTCTCGGGTTTTGTTCTGCCTATTCCCTGAATAGCTTGCTCATCTAAAATTTTGTAAACCAAATCTTGTTGTGAATATGATTTGATTTTTTGAATTTTAAGTTGTTCTGCAATAACATAAAGCTCTTCCAAGCTTTTGCCATTTAACTCAAGTAGATTATACATTTATGAAAAAATTGTGTATGAATTATTATTCTTGGGGAAGTTCCAGACTTGGAACAAAACAAAGATAGTGTATACTTTGAAAATATCAAAGAAAAAGTAAAAGTAATGGCCAAATCGTATGGAATTTAAGATTTGGCCATTATTAGGATAGCTTTATTTTACTGCAATAACATCAATCTCAACCAATGCTGCTTTAGGTAAAGCTGCAACCTGATAAGCAACTCTTGCAGGATATGGCTCTGAGAAATATTGAGCATAAACTTCGTTTAGTGCTGCAAAGTTTGCAAGGTCAGACAAGAATACATTTGCTTTTACTACATCTGACATAGAGTATCCAGCCTCTTCTAGAATGTATCTAAGGTTTTTGAATACTTGGTGCAATTGCTCTTTAATTCCACCAGGTACAAACTCGCCAGTCTCTGCATCAATTGGTAATTGACCTGATACATAAATAGTATTTCCTGCAACAACTGCTTGACTGTAAGTACCAACAGCTTTAGGAGCTTTGGCACATGCAATAATTTTTTTCTCCATTTTTTATATGTTTTAGAATTTATCCCAATAACTTGCGTTTTTCCTGAATTGCAGCAAATCTGCCAAAGCCGATGCATTTGCAGATATTCTGAAACTCCAGCTCTTCCATTGTCCGGTTGGTACCCAACCTACCGATATGTTAAAGCAGTGAAGATCATAGCTGGCACTTAGCTGTGTTGTGGTCAATTTGAATTTGGTCAAATCAAAACCGGA
>JAFYMJ010000009.1 GCA_017556665.1 Bacteroidales bacterium | reverse complement strand
GTTTGCCACAACATATAGTTGCTGATTCTTTCCTCTCCACTTGTTCTAATAAGAAGATCAGGATCAGGAATATCTGATGTGCTCAAATATTTACTGAACATATCCTCTGTAATTTCCACATTCTCACCCGATGCAATTCTTTGAGCATTATCTTTCATAAGACGCTGGGCAGCCTGCAGAATATCCCATTTTCCGCTATAACTTAAAAAAACAACAAGTTGAAGCCTACTGTTTTCTTCTGTAAGCTTCATTGTCTGTTCTATCTCTTCCTGTAATTGTTTTGACAATCTGCTAAAATCTCCTATCACTCTAAATCTCACTCCATTCTTCTGGAATGTTGGCAATTCTGCCATCATCGCTTTTAGCATAAGTCTCATTAATCCTTCTACCTCCTCTACCGGTCTGTCCCAGTTTTCCTGCGAAAAGGCAAATACACTAAGATATCTGATTCCTTTTTCAACAGCAAATTCTGTACAGGCTCTAACGCTCTCAACCCCCTCTGCATGACCATATAACCTCTCTTTTCCTTGGTTTTTAGCCCATCTACCATTACCATCCATAATGATAGTTACATGCTGTGGGACTTTAAGTTGCATCTCAGACATAAAATTTAAGGTATTGAATTAGCGCGCAAATATAATAAAATTATTGCATATTCCTCTTATCCTCACCCCAAAGGAGTTTCTGATTTAATGCCGCAATAAAATTATTGTTAACTGAGACTGTTTTAAGTGGGAATTTTCCCTTCATAATTTTTATTTTTTTACCGCTCTCAACATCAATGTATCTGTTGTCAAGGGTAAGGATAGCACCAGGTGTCCTTCCTGTGTATGAAATTTCTATTACTGAGTCATCGGGAACAATAAGAGGCCTTACATTTAAGTTATGTGGGGCTATTGGGGCTATTATAAGGACACTTGAGCCTGGCATTACAACAGGGGCTCCTATGCTTAAAGAATATGCTGTAGAGCCTGTTGCTGTTGCTATTACAATACCATCAGCCCAATATTTTGGTAATTTTTGTCCATTAATTGCAACATCTATTTCAAGCATGGATGGGGCTGATCTCTGAATTGTTATTTCGTTAAGGGCGTAAGGATACAGATTCTCTTCTGCTCCAGCTCCCTCCAAAGTTATAAGAGTTCTGTCTTCTACTGAATAATCTCCTTTAAGTAGGCTGTCAATCCAGGTATTTTCTCCTGACACACAAGCAGTTGTAAGAAATCCCAGTCTTCCAAAATTTATACCTGCAATTGGAATCTGCCTATCCTGGACAAGTGTTAATGACTCAAGAAATGTACCATCTCCACCAAGTGACAGGAACAGAGTTATATCCTTTGGCAAATCATTCTGGTCTGTAAAAAATGTCCCATGAGGGATATTTTTCTCAAACTGCAGCAGCATATTATAAAAATTGGCATTATAACATAGCTCAACATGCTTATATTCACTAAGTTTGTTAATAAAAAGCATTAGACTCTCTATGTTGGTCCTATCAACCTTTTTACCAAATAACGCAAGTCTCATATAAAAAAATTTGTCGCAAGATAGTCAATTTACTTTAAAGAGTAACGACACTTTGTTAAAATATGTTATTTTTGCAAATTACTATATTTATTGTACTATGACAACATTAAGTGTTAACATAAACAAATTTGCTACCCTAAGAAATGCAAGGGGAGGCAATTTGCCAGATGTGCTTAAAGCAGCATTGGATTGTGAAAAATTTGGAGCTCAAGGTATTACTGTTCATCCCAGACCAGATGAAAGACATATCAGATATCAGGATGCAAGGGATATCAAGCCTATAATTGCAACTGAGTTCAACATTGAGGGAAATCCTATTGATTCGTTTATCAAACTTGTACTTGAGGTTAAACCTGCCCAGGTAACATTGGTACCTGATGCCGCTGATGCAATTACATCAAATGCCGGATGGGACACCATTACCCATAAAGAGTATTTGAAAGGGATTGTAAAGATATTCAAGGATGCAGGAATAAGGGTTTCAATTTTTATTGATCCTGTTGAGGAGATGATAAGAAATGCTGTTGACACTGGATGCGACAGAGTTGAATTGTACACAGAGGCATATGCAGCAAACTATCATAAAGACAGAGAGGCTGCAATTGCGCCCTATGTTAAAGCTGCCAAAGTTGCTATGGAGTGTGGTCTTGGATTGAATGCAGGACATGACCTTAATCTTGACAATCTTAAATATTTTAAAGAAAACATCCCTGGCTTACTGGAAGTTTCAATTGGTCATGCACTAATTTGTGATGCTTTGTACCTTGGTTTGGAAAACACTATAAAAGCATATAGGGAGCAACTTTTATAAAGAACAAAAAAATAACTATATTTGCACTCCCAAAACAGAAGAAACAAATAATAATAATTAATATTTTAATAATGAAACAATTAAAAGTAATTTTTGCTATTGCAGCAGTAGTTATGTTCTGCGCTTGCAACAACACAAACAACACTAATAACGCTCCTGCAGCAGCTCAAGCTGCCGGTACAGTTGCCCCTCAAGGAAGCATTGTGTATATCCAATTGGACTCTCTTGTAAACCAATACGATATGTACAATGATCTTAAATCTGAGTTAGAGAGCAAAGCTCAAGCTATTCAAGATGACCTTAACAAGAAAGGTAGAGCTTTTGAGAATGCAGCTAAAGATTTTGAGACAAAAATTAACAAAGGTTTGTTAACAAGAGCTCAAGCAGAGGAGCAACAACAAAAATTGTTGGAGAGACAACAAAACCTTCAAAACCTTTCTCAACAAAAACAACTTGAGATTGCTGAGGAGGAGGCTGTAATGGCCAGAAAAGTAATGGACGCAGTACAAACTTACCTTGCAAAATACAACGAGACCAAAGGTTATGCTCTAATCATTACTACAAATGGCAGCTCAAACACTGTAATTGTTGGTAATCCTTCTTTGAACATCACTTCTGACGTTTTGGTTGGTTTGAACGAAGAGTACGTTAAATCTAAAAAATAATAAATTTTGAGGATTGCTATATTATCGTGTTTTTACCCATACAGAGGGGGGATATCTCAGTTTAACACTTTCTTGTTTAACGAGTTATCTAAGAAACATACTGTTAAGGCCTTTAACTTTTCAAGACAGTACCCTAACATTTTGTTCCCAGGTAAAACACAATATGTAGACAAAAATGATAATGCCGTACCAGTAGAGTCATTGGCTGTACTGGATACGGCAAATCCTTTTTCATACATTGCCACAGCCAAGGCTATCAGAGAATGGAAACCAGACTTACTGATAATGAGATACTGGATGAGTTGGTTTGCCCCATCACTTGGTTATGTAGCAAGACATCTTAACAAGGAGTGCAAGGTTATATCCATCTTGGACAATGTTGTTCCTCATGAACAAAGATTCTTTGACACCCCTTTCACAAAATACTTTCTAAAGCCCAACAATGGCTTTATTGTTCTTTGCAATGCAGTTGGCGAAGATTTGTTAAGACTTAAACCTGACGCAAACTTTATCTGTACCCCTCACCCTTTATATACTCAATTTGGAGAGAAGGTATCTAAAGAGGAGGCATTCAAAGAGGTTGTCGGGAAGGAGATTGACAATAAAAAGAATATTTTGTTCTTTGGACTTATAAGGGAATACAAGGGACTTGACTTGCTATTGCAGGCGTTCTCTAAACTTGATGACTCTTACAGACTTATTATTGCCGGCGAGCCTTATGGAAGTTTTGACAAATATGAGGAACTTATAGACAAATGTCCAAACAAATCCAATATTGTAGTCAATACCAATTACATTGAGGACAGCAAGGTTGGATTGTATTTCTCTGTTGCAGATGTTTGTGTATTGCCTTACAGAAGTGCTACCCAAAGCGGTATAAGTGCCATATCATACCATTTTGAAGTCCCTATGATTACTACAAATGTTGGTGGATTAAAAGAGACCATTGGCGATAAGGGAACAGGTGTTATTATGGAAGATGGCAACCCACAAACAATTGCAAATACTCTGGAAGACTACTTTAAAGAAGAAAACATTGCACAAAGGGAGAATATGATAAAATGTATAAAAGCAGAGAAAGAACGGTTGAGTTGGAAGAATTTTGTCCAAAAACTTGAGAGTTTTTATCATACTCTTTAAATTTGTATATGTAACAGTATAGATAATTTTAAATAATTACATAAATGAACTCAATTACTAGTACCCAGTTTGATTTCCCAAGACAGACCGCTGTTTACAACGGTAAAGTAAGGGATGTTTATACCATTGCAGACAAATATATGGTAATGGTAGCAACAGACAGAATTTCTGCTTTTGACGTTATTCTACCTAAAGGTATTCCTTATAAAGGACAAGTGCTTAACCAAATTGCTTCAAAATTTCTTGACAGCACTCAAGATATAGTAAAGAACTGGAAAATTGCCTCACCAGATCCAATGGTTACAGTTGGATACAAATGTGAGTCACTACCTGTTGAAATGATTGTTAGAGGTTACCTTACCGGAAGTTCTTGGAGAACATATAAGTCTGGAGCTAGAGAAATTTGTGGTGTTAAGGTTCCCGATGGAATGAGAGAGCACCAGAAATTTGAAAAACCTATTGTAACCCCTACAACCAAAGCAGAGATTGGTGGCCATGACCAAGACATATCCAGAGAGGAGATTATTGCCAAAGGCCTTATTAAAGAGGATGTTTACAATGAGTTGGAGAGAATTACCCTTGCACTTTATGAGAGAGGCTGTGAAATTGCAGCTGAAAGGGGCTTGATTCTTGTAGACACAAAATATGAGTTTGGTATAAAAGATGGTGAGATTTATCTGATTGACGAGATTCATACTCCAGACAGCAGCAGATATTTCTACAAAGAGGGATACCAAGAGAGATTTGACAAAGGAGAGCAACAGAAACAACTTTCTAAAGAGTTTGTTAGAGAGTGGCTTATGGATAACAATTTTAGCGGACAACCAGGACAGCAAGTTCCTGAAATGACCGATGAGATTGTAGAAAGCATCTCTGACAGATATATTGAGCTTTACGAGAACATTACCGGTTCAAAATTTGAGAAAGCTACATATACAGAGAATGTATATGAGAGAATTGAGACCAACGTAAAGAACTTGTTGGCTCGCCTGGATTAAAAGATTTGTTATTATGCGTCTATTTTTGAGTACTTTAATTGCTTTATTTTGTACAAGCATTTTTGCACAGTCTCCTGTAATAAAAATTTCTACAGAAAAGATTAAGGAGAATGGTGTGGTTAAGTATGTCCACAATGTAAAGAGCGGTGAAACCTTATACTCTCTTGCCAAAGCATATAAAGTAACTCAAGAGCAAATAATATCAAATAATCCACAACTGAAAAATGGCCTTAAAGAGGGGACTAAAATATTTATCCCCTCTGTAGAGGCACAAGAGCAACCCCAACCACAGGTACAGACAAACGCAACCGTTAAAAAGGACAGACACCAATGGAGGGAGCCAAAAAACAAGAAAGTTTCCAATCCAGAGACCAAAAGCACAGCCACTGCCGCTCCAATAGTTGAAGATGAGCTGCAAAGGGTTTCCAATGATATGGCTGCAGGAATGCAATCTTTGATAAAACCTGAAAAAGATCCTAAAAAAGTATATAAAAAGCATACTGTAAGGAAGAATGAGGTTATTGATGACATTGCTGCCAAGTACAAAATATCTGTAGAAGCTTTAATGGAATTTAACTCCCTTAAGAGTGCAACTGTAAAGAAAAAACAGGTTCTTTATATTCCCGACAAAGAGTATATGTCTGCTTATGAGGTTTATATATCAAACCAAGGCAAAGCAGATGTAAAACCGCAAAAGGATACTGCCACAATCAGTCCGGTTAAAAAAGAGGAGAAAGCACCTTCATTTGTTGAAGTGACTGAGATTTCCGGCAAAGGAGGAAAAGCTAACGTAGCCTTTATCCTTCCTGTGAATATGTTTTCTCCCAACAGAAATACATCCAATTATATTGATTTTTATTCAGGTGCTCTACTTGCCGCAGAGAGCCTGAAATCTGACGGATATAATGTTACCGTCAATCTGGTAGACCAAAGCAATGGGAGTGACATCAACACAATGCTAAGCAGCAATGCTGTTGCAGGTGCAGATTTTGTGATAGGACCAATACACAGCAAATCAATACAAAGTGCACTAAGCAATACAAAGACCCCTTTTGTTTCACCTCTTGACCAGAATGCCGAAGTACACATTAAAGGGCACAGTAACTTTATACAGTCCCCTGCTAGCAATTCTACCCAAATTGAGAATATTTCAGCTCTGTTGCTCAATGAGTATAACAATTCTACAGACAAGATTATTTTCATCTGTCAGGACAACAGTATGAATTCCAATGAGGTCAAAATTGCAAAGGGCATACTGGATTCGTCGGGAGTAGAATACAATACAATTTCTTACAATATCCTGGACGGAAGAGCCATTTTGCCAAAATTCAGAAACATCATAAAAGAAGGGTATACTTACAGAGCATTTGTAGTTTCAAACGATGAGGCTTTTGTAAATGATGTTGCAAGAAACCTTAACTTGTGTGCACAAAACAATTTGGCCGAGAGTGCAAGCCACTCAGAAATTACATTAAGCGAAGACCTTGATGCCAAACCTATTGATGTTGTACTTTATGGATTGCCAAAATGGAGAAACTTTGAGACTATTGAGCC
>JAFYMJ010000126.1 GCA_017556665.1 Bacteroidales bacterium | reverse complement strand
TCAATCATAATCTCCTCATCCTTCGTTACTCTTGCATCCACGTTAACGCTGAGCTAATTTGATTTGCTGACCTTATCAGAATTGATGGTCTGCAATGAATCATAAGCATCCACCTTAAGTACAACATAAGGCTCAACAAAAGTAAGGAGGTTGGTCTGCGAAGCCGTAGCGGAGTTCATAAGTGGAATATGGATTGAGGTATTCTTGTTTGACACCACATCAATATCAATATGAATCTTCTCAAGAGGACCTTTCAAATGAACTGAACCGGTAGCAAAAGCATCTCCATAGAAATACTCATTATCCTTCTCATCGGTATCCAGACACTGGAAATTGGTGAATGTCACTTTTGTATCCAGATGCAGGTCTCTGAAATAATTGTAACCGAACTTTCCGTTCATAAATCCTTTTGAACCAAACTGGTCTGTAACAGGAAGATTTGTGAAGAAAATTCCTCTCTCATTCAAATCAAACGGTCCGTTTACGGTATATGGCACTCCAGTGAAATTTACCTTGAAGTTAAGATTGCTGAAATGACAGTTCTCACCGGTAAGTTTCAACTTATTGAGCGGACCTGTAAGATTAAGTTCACCCGACATGCTTCCACTTGAACGGGAAATTATATCTGAAAGGAACGGCTCAAAATATCCTACAGACAAATCCTCCAATGAGGCATGCAGGCTCAGATAAGAATCCTCTGGCCTGTAGAAACCGTTGGCATTAAGGGTTATCTTGTCGTCCAGACTGGATTTGATGAAAAGATTCAGCTCTTTGTCCAAATCATTCCATTTGCTCATCATCTTCATTGTACCAACCTTGTTGCCGTACACAGAAACATCTGTACCGTCAATGTTCAAGAAAATCTTAGGAGCCCTGTAAAGGTCTGAAAGGATACCGCTTCCAGAGAAATGTCCCTGAACGTCAAATGACCTCCTCAAGAAAAGGTTGAAGATTCCAACATTGAAATTGTTAAGTCCAAAGTTAAGGATATCAGAACTGTATTTGCTTATATTGCCGTCCAAAGAGAACTTCTGGTCTTCATTTACAATATTGAAATTCTCAACAACAATGGCACTGTCGCTGATTGATATCTCAGACGGTGTAAATTTCCACTTCTCACCCTCCAGACTAATGTCTGATCCGCTCAGAAGATTCACAAGAGCACTGGTTCTTGAATCAAACTTCACATTTGCAAGGATATGGGCACTATTGTTCTCTGTGGAGTCATTTTTGAATTTGAAACCTGCCTCAAGGATATTCTGGGCCATAGAAAGGTCAACACAAGTGCTGTCCATAGTAATTCCGGCCAAATGAACCTCATCTGAGAAAAGTTTCACATCTGTCTTCTCATTTGCAGCTGAATTCAAAGAGAGGTCAACCCCTTTGAAATAATTGGATTTCATTGCAAGTCTTCCCGACAGCAATGAACCGGTAAGATTGTCGTCCCTGTCAATGAACACATTAAGGTTTGTACCATCCTCAATATACAGTCCCGGGTAAGCAACCTCCAGCAGACTCATGGTCTTGAGTGTCTGCAAAGAAAAGTTGTATATGCCATTTCCGTAGAACTGCG
>JAFYMJ010000125.1 GCA_017556665.1 Bacteroidales bacterium | reverse complement strand
AACAGTCTGTCCGCCATTACCCTTTCTCTCTTCTCTGTTTGGTACAACTATCTCTGTTCCTGGCTGCACCTTAAAATTAGGATCCCCTTTGGTTGCAACTGTACCATTCATATGCACCATATAAGCTTTTCTCTTTATTCCGTTTTGGGTAATACCACCCGCATTAGCTATATAATTTGAGAAATTATATTTAGGATTATATGAAACAGTATTAGGATACATAACAGCGCCAGAAATCTTTACTGTGCTGTTGAACTTAGGAACAGATATTACATCTCCTGTTCTAAGTACTACATCTGCAATTCCACCCGGTTCAGCCACCGCTTTCTCCAAGTCTATTGCAATTGTAAAGCTCTCTCCAATAGCCATCATATTCAACTCAACGGTATCCTCAACTCTTGTTTTTGCTATTTGCATTGCAACTCTTAATCTGTCATACTCCTCTTTTGTAAGTGTTCTGGTAAGTTTTGCCCCCTTAACATAAGCAGATTTGTTGAATCCACCTGCTCTGTTTACAATATCACTAAGTCTTACAACATTACTCTCAACCACATATGTACCTGGATAGTTAACCTCTCCACTTATTGAAACTGATTGTTGCTCTTTAAAGCTTGCACTGCGTCTTACAAATACAATATCAAACGGCTCAAGCTTGAACTCTGCTCCAGCAGGATTTTTAAGCAAATTGAAATGCATTACCTTTGCTACTGTATCAGAAAGCTCCACAACATCTCCGTCTGCTCTTCTTACTCTTCTTGCAACCTCAACTTTTGCAAGTGTTGCAGCATCTGTAACACCACCTGCCATTAGAATTAGGTCACCAATTGTAATACCCTCTCTATACTCATACACTCCACCATTTGCAGGACTGTTAACCTCTCCCGAAATTCTTACAGTTCTTGCTGGCTCCAAAGCGCGTGCAGAGAAAATTGTCACCTGATCATCGGGAAGCAACTCAATGCTCTCTTTTCCAATAATGACATCTGTTACATTGAATGACAATTGGATTTTCTCTTTATTCTCACCAAGTCTGTATATGATACCTCTTTGGGTGTAAGCATTCTCTCTAATGCCCCCTGCTGCTGTAATAAGTTGCTTAAGATTACTTGTAGTTGGATTTATGGCATATGCACCAGGTCTCCAGACAGATCCCTCAATACTTACTCTATTTTTAAAGTCACGTGCATTTGTCATTACAGTTATAACATCACCATCCTTAAGCTCAAATGAAGCAAACTGCTCAGCCATAACATCAAAAGACTCACCTATTGCACCATCTTCAGCCGATGGAACTGCAGCAACTCTATCTACGTGTACGCTCTCTATGTATGCATCCTCCACAAACTTACCGGCATAACCTAAAACTTTATCCAAAGTCTCTTTCTCTGTAATCTCATACTTCATAGGGCGTTTTACACCACCATTTACAGTAACAACTCCATAGTAAGGAGCTACAATAATTGCATCATTATCTTCCAGTCTCACATTTGAGTTAAAAGAGCCTTTAAGCAATAACTCATACACATCAAAAGTACTTACAAGTTTGCTGTTTCTGTATAATTTGATTGCTCTTACTGTACCAAGACTATCTGGACCTTTTGCAAGATACATTGCACTTGCAATTGTAGAAAGCGATGGCAAAGTGTAGCTGCCTGGACTTGTAACATCACCAACTACATTCACAGTAACAGTCTTTGTCTTACCCAAAGAAAGCTTTACAAATGTACTAGGCTCCTCAGCCGATATGCCACTGTATATTTTGCTTAGATAATCCTTAAGAGATTGCTCAGCCTTTTTAACTGTCTGACCTTGCAAATAAACCGGACCAAGGTTAGGAATATTAACAGAGCCATCTGGAGAAATAGTAGCAGTAATGTTTGTAATAACATCTCCCCAAATGTCTATCACTACCTCATCTCCTCCCGATAACTTGTAGTTCTCTGGAGTAGGAATGTTGTAGCTTGGCACAAAGTTCAAAGCTGCATTTCTGAACAAACTGTGACCAAAAATTCCAGTTACAGGGACAGGTGCCGGTTGGGCAGCCACAGCCTGCATTTGCACAACTTGGACTTGTGCAGCAGAATTTCTGTCTACCGGAGTAACAGTTGTCCCCTTTGGTTCATTTGCACCGTTATTGTATTGTTGCACCATCTGCTCAATTTGAGCATCTGAATACCCTTGTTGTTTTGCCAACTGCTTAGCCATAGCCATTTCAGAGGCACTTTGAGCCAAAGCAAAACCACCGCATAATAATAAACCAAATACTAAAAATACTCTCTTAATACTCATAACGTTTTATATAATTCTTACTGTTTTATTCTACTTTCTTGACTTATATACAAAGATGTGGGGCATCAAAACACATATAACATAATGTGTTTCAATGACTTACAGAAAACTATTTACCCCCCCCCACTAAAAATTCTCCACTACACAACTCACAAATATAAATAAAAAATAATCAATAAGCAAAATATAAATGCCTATTCTTTAACTATTTCCAACAAATCTGGATGTATGGTAACGGGCCCCACTGCACATATACCCTCAAGCTCTATAAGGAACTGTTTCTTTTGTTTTCCCTTAATTTTTACAAGTACCCCCTCAAGCCCGTCAAATGCACCACCATGCACTCTAACTTTTGTGCCGGCAGCTAACTCAATCTCCCCTGGGGCAAAGAAACTCTTCTCTACTGTGTCATCAAGCACAACCTGCATAAACTGCTCCATTTGGACTTCTGGAATCACTATAGGAACATTTCTGCCATCCTTCTTTCTGGTTAGGTACTGAAGATAATCAAGACCCAATTTAACAGCCTGTATAGTCTCTTTAGGAGCATACGCAAACACAAGCCCACTAATGGCAGGTTCCCTTAATTTACGCTTAATGCCACGCACAACCTTAACAACAGTCCTCATAGGAATAAAAGTCTTTATCCCCCTCTCATTAAGGTAATCCTGAGCCATTATCTCTCTGCGATAAGTAGCCCTCATAGCAAACCATTGTGAATCACTGCCCATAGTTTATTACACCTTTTTTCCAAAGATAGGAAATTTTCAAATACCATCCACACAAAATTACACTAACACCCAAACAATCAATTTACAACTTGCTTAGTTCCAGCCACAGCGGCAAGATCTGCAGATACAACACCAAAACAGCAACATCTGCAGACACAAAAAAAGGTAACCCTTTTACGGATTACCTTTCTGTGGGCCCAGCTGGGCTTGAACCAGCGACCCCCTGATTATGAGTCAGGTGCTACTAACCAACTGAGCTATAGGCCCTTATCCTAGTCCTATGCCGCCCCTTAAAGGGCAGCATAAAACTACGATATTATCTGTTTAATATATTATCAAACTTTAATCTCTACCTCAACACCACTTGGTAACTCCAATTTCATTAGAGCGTCTACAGTTTTAGTATTAGAGCTGTAGATATCCAATAGGCGACGGAAAGAATTTAGCTCAAATTGCTCGCGTGATTTTTTGTTTACGAAAGTTGAGCGGTTAACAGTAAAGATCTTTTTGTCTGTAGGAAGCGGAATAGGACCACTAACAACAGCACCAGTAGCTTTTACTGTTTTTACAATCTTATCAGCAGATTTATCTACTAATGCGTGATCGTAAGATTTTAATTTAATTCTTATTTTTTGGCTCATTGTATAGTATGTTAACCAATTTATAATTCTAATTATTCTTCGTCATCACCAAGTCCCTTGTGACCAGATTTCTCAATTACGTCTTTAGCAAGAGAACCAGGCAACTCTGCATAGTGAGAGAATGTCATAGTACTTGTTGCTCTACCAGAAGAAATAGTTCTTAGGATAGTAACGTAACCGAATTGCTCAGCAAGTGGAACATTAGCTTTAACAATTCTTGCATTTGCTTTTGAGTCCATGCTAGTGATTTGACCTCTACGTTTGTTTAGGTCACCAATAACGTCTCCCATATAATCCTCTGGAGTAACAACCTCTAGAGACATGATAGGCTCCATAATAACTGGAGTTGCTTTTGGAAGAGCTTTACGGAATGCTTGTCTAGCAGCAATCTCAAATGAAAGAGCATCAGAGTCCACTGGGTGGAAGCTACCGTCTTTAAGTTTAACCTTCATAGAAGTTACCTCATAACCTGCAAGAACACCGTTTGCCATTGCAGATTTGAAACCTTTCTCTACTGCAGGGATAAACTCTTTAGGAACGTTACCACCTTTTACCTCGTCAATGAACTGTAGGCCAACTACGCCCTCATCAGCAGGTCCAATCTCAACAATGATATCGGCGAATTTACCTTTACCACCAGATTGTTTCTTGAATACCTCTCTGTGTTGAACTGTAGAACGGATAGCCTCTTTGTAGTTAACTTGAGGTGCACCCTGGTTAATCTCTACGCCAAACTCTCTTCTTAGACGGTCAACAATAATGTCCAAGTGAAGCTCACCCATACCGCTGATAACTGTTTGACCAGTCTCATGATCAGCTTTAACTGTAAATGTAGGGTCCTCCTCTGCAAGTTTACCTAGAGCAATACCTAATTTATCCAAATCTTTTTGAGTCTTAGGCTCTACTGCCAAACCAATAACTGGATCTGGGAATGTCATAGACTCAAGAACAATTGGATGAGTCTCAACACAAATAGTATCACCTGTTCTTAGCTCTTTGAAACCAACTGCTGCGCAGATATCACCTGCCTCTACAAACTCAATAGGGTTTTGTTTGTTAGAGTGCATTTGGAACAATCTGGAAATACGCTCTTTTTTACCTGAACGTGTATTTAACACATATGAGCCTGAATCCAACTTACCTGAGTAAGCTCTCATAAATGCAAGTCTACCAACAAATGGATCTGTAGCAATCTTGAACACAAGTGCACAGAATGGCTCTTTAACGTTAGATGGTCTAACCTCAACGTTGTTGTTTGTTGGATTTGTACCCTCTACACTCTTCTTGTCAAGTGGAGAAGGAAGATATCTCATAACTGCGTCCAATAGGAATTGAACACCTTTATTCTTGAATGATGAACCACAACAGATTGGAACAATAGCCATATCAATTGTAGCTTTTCTAAGAGCAGCAATAATCTCCTCTTTAGAGATTGAATCTGGATCATCAAAGAATTTCTCCATTAGAGTGTCATCATACTCAGCGGCAGCCTCAACAAGTTTGGCTCTCCACTCCTCACACTCTGCTAGCATATTCTCTGGAATATCTCTAACCTCGTAGTTTACTAACTCTTTACTCTCTTGATCATAGAAGTAACCTTTCATTGCAATAAGGTCAACAATACCTTGGAATTTATCCTCTGCACCAATTGGTAAACAAATTGGAACTGCATTGGCACCAAGTTTCTCCTTCATCTCAGCTACTACAGCCAAGAAGTCGGCACCTACACGGTCCATCTTGTTAACATAAGCAATTTTTGGAACTCTATATTTGTCTGCTTGTCTCCATACTGTCTCAGATTGAGGTTGAACTCTACCTACAGCACAGAAAGTTGCAACTGTACCATCAAGAACGCGCAATGATCTCTCTACCTCTACGGTAAAGTCCACGTGGCCTGGGGTATCGATTAGGTTGATTTGGTAGTTGTTACCATCATATTTCCAGAATGCTGTAGTAGCAGCTGAAGTAATGGTAATACCTCTCTCTTGCTCTTGAACCATCCAGTCCATAGTAGCACCACCTTCGTGTACCTCACCAATTTTGTGAGTTTTACCTGTGTAGAACAAAATCCTCTCGGAAGTTGTTGTTTTACCGGCATCAATATGTGCCATGATACCGATATTTCTTGTGAATTTTAAATCTCTTGCCATCTGTTCTCTTTAGATACTAAAAACGGAAGTGAGCAAATGCTTTGTTGGCCTCAGCCATTTTGTGCATATCCTCTTTTCTCTTGAAGGCAGCACCCTCGTTATTGTATGCAGCTAGTATCTCTGCAGCTAATTTTTCAGCCATTGAACGGCCAGATCTCTTGCGAGCATAAAGAACCATGTTCTTCATTGAGATAGAAATTTTTCTCTCTGGACGTACCTCAGTAGGAACTTGGAAGTTTGCACCACCCACTCTGCGGCTTTTAACCTCAACTTGTGGAGTAATGTTCTCTAAAGCTTTCTTCCAAATTTCTAGTGGAGCCTTGTCAGAATCTTT
>JAFYMJ010000124.1 GCA_017556665.1 Bacteroidales bacterium | reverse complement strand
TATGGGATAAAGATTATACAAGTAATTTTGTTGCATTGTACAATGTAATAAAGACTCCTCAGATGTACCTTTTGGATAATGGTAAAACCATATTGGGCAGGGGGTTGAATGTAGATGCACTTGCAGAGTTGCTGAATGTGAAAAACAGGCAGAAGGATGATCTTGTAAAGTTCATAGACAAATTCTTTAGTCCACTCAAATCTGATTCATCAGCAGTAAAGACAGGTATAGATTTGTTCTATAACAATTGTAAAGACAAAGATGCTTTGTTCAAGGAATTGTTTAGGGAACTATATTTGTATCTCTCTTACAGTCCAGATTATAATTTGTCGGGAGGAGCGGTATATCTGGCAGAGAAATACATAATTGGAATGCCCGAAAAATGGGAGGGGACAAATATGGTTGCAAGTGCAGAAAAGGCTGTTAAGGTGTATTATATGAATCCAATAGGCAAACCTGCGGCAGATTTGTCATTGGAGAGGATAGATGGTTCTTCTGTCCATTTGTATGATATAGAAAATGAGTATAAAGTTTTGTTTTTCTATAAACCGAATTGTGCAATATGCACAGAAATGGCAGCACCTCACCTTAAGGAACTTTATAAAAAATACAGACCGTTGCTGGATATAGAGTTTGTGGCAATAAATACCTCTACAAACAAACAAAACTGGATAAATTATGTTCTGGAGCAGGATGTGGACTGGGTAAATGTGTGTGGAGAGAACATGGATAACACAGAGTTGTTTGCAAAGTATTACCTTGAGGAAGTTCCTGCAATCTACTTGTTAAAAAACAATGTAGTTGTAGCAAAAAATATTAACGATATAGATTTGGAAGAGATTCTAATTCTTATTTCACAACCTCAAAACAAATAAAAGTTTAAGATATGTTGGTAGGACAGTATAAGGAGTTCTATAAGAAACTCAATTCAATTATTCCAAAGGAGAGACTTTTGCACGATTCTCTTAGCACATTGGCTTTTGGTACAGATGCCTCTTTCTATAGACTTATCCCCAAGCTTGTTGTAAGGGCAAACAGCAACAAGGAGATAGAATTTATTATGAAGACAGCAAATCAGATGGGTATTGCTGTTACATATAGAGCTGCAGGTACATCTTTATCGGGACAAGGAATAACTGACTCTGTTCTTGTTATTGCCACTCATGGTTTTAAAGGGTACAAGATTATGGATAATGGGCATAAGATTGAGCTTGAACCAGGTATAAGAGGTGGTGCTGCCAACAGATATCTTATAAAATATGGTAGAAAGATAGGTCCGGATCCGGCTTCAATAGATTCAGCTATGATTGGTGGTATTGCTGCAAACAATGCCAGTGGAATGTGCTGTGGAACAAGTGAGAACTCATACAAAACCATAGCAGACCTAAAACTTATTTTTGCAGACGGAACATTCCTTGACACTGCAGATGCAGCATCAAGAGCCTCTTTTGAGAAGAGCCATAAGCATATTTTGAATAAACTGGAGGAGATTAGTAAGAGGATAAATGCAGATGCTACCCTTAAAGAGAGAATTGTTAGAAAATACAAGATTAAGAATACCACTGGATACAGCTTGAATGCTTTTGTAGATTATACAGAGGGCTTTGATATTCTTAAACACCTTATAATTGGTTCAGAGGGTACTTTGGCATTTATATCTTCTGTTACCTACAATACTGTAGTTGAACATCCTAACAAATCTGTTGCGTTAATAATATATCCTACAATAAAAGAGGCTTGTCAGGCAGTGCAGATACTTAAGAAACAACCTGTTTCTGCGGTAGAACTTATAGACAGAGCCAGCATAAGGTCAGTAGAACATACTCCTGGGTTGCCAGATTATATCAAGACACTTTCAGAGGGGGCTGCCGGTCTTTTGGTAGAGGCCAGGGCAGAGTCAAAAGAGTTGTTGGAAGAAAAGACTGCACAGATAACTGAAAGCATAAAGGATATTGAGGTTGAAATTCCGTTTGAGTTCACACCAGATCCAAAGCAACAGGCTATTTTGTGGAAAGTAAGAAAAGAGACCCTTCCAACAGTTGCTGGAATGAGAAAGGCTGGAACTACTGCAATTATAGAG
>JAFYMJ010000123.1 GCA_017556665.1 Bacteroidales bacterium | reverse complement strand
GTTTTGCCCAATTCTTTACAGTCAGTTTTCCTACATATCCATCCAAATAGATATTGAGTATTCTTTTTTGTCGGTCATTCAATGTGGTTTGTGAATAATTCTGCCAGAAGATTGCTTTATTCAAGATTGAAGACAGCATTTCTTCTGCTCCCTCTATAGCCCTTAACATGCAATCCAAGTACCAGTCAATCCATTCTGTAATGTCGCATGACCCTTTCTGACACCTTTCCAATGTATCATTGTATTTTCGTTTCTCCTTGTTGATCTGTCGGGAGATACTGAAATACCTCAAAGTAGAATTGTCAGCCTGGCTCAACGCCATATCTGCTATAGCTCTGCTGATACGTCCATTACCATCATCAAAAGGGTGTATGCTCACAAACCAGAAATGTGCAATGGCTGACTTTATATAATCTTTCTGCGTTGCATCAGAATTAAACCAGCTAAGAAACTTTTGCATCTCAGATGGGACAGACTCTGCATCTGGAGCATGATAATGCACCCTCTCTCTTCCCCAAGTTCCTGATCTCACATTCATAGGATCCACACGATACTTGCCTACGTTGATAGTATCCATTCCACTCCTGCCTGTTGGGAACAGGCAATTGTGCCAACCAAAAAGTCTCTCATCGGAAAGAGGGCTGGAAAAATTATTTACAGCATCAAGCATCATTGCCACTACGCCCTCAATATAGTGTGAAGACTCAGTCTCATTAGTGATATGCACACCCATTCTTCTGGCAACAGAAGAACGCACCTGATCAGAGTTAAGCACTACACCCTCTATTTCAGATGATGACACAATATCATGCGTCAATGCCTCTACTGCTGCCTGCTGCTGTACATCAAATCCAATAGCAGACAATCTTCCTTCAATGAATCCGACAGCCTTACTAAGCTTTATCAGCTTGTTATCTATCAGTTCCTTATTCCAGGTAAAATTGGGCCAGTCATGTGTCTCGTGTATATACATATCCTATAATTTTCAGCAAACTTACATAAAATATGGGAATCCGCGGCTTGTTAACCGCAAAATTTGCGGCTTATTGACCGCATAATAAAAATCTGGGCCAATTCCGCTATATATCCAAGTCAGGCAAACTGTTTATAGCATCCTCTTTCAACTTGTCTATTGCTCGCGTATATTTTTCAATATGCTTGAGTCCGCTATGGCCCAAAAGGCTTGCTGTAGTCTTGATATTTGCACCATTATTGAGGATGTTTACAGCAAATGAATGTCTTGCACAATGCCAGCTCAAATGCTTGTCTACACCCGCCCGTTTAGCCCAACGCTTGATTGCCCTATTGCAACTCTCATAAGACTTCAGTTCAAAAATCAGATCATCTCTGCTGCCGCCCTCTTTTGGTGTTCCTATCAGCTTTAGCAATGTACTGTTCAGAGGTATCACAACTCCGCTATTTGCAGAACTTCCTTTTGTCTTGTTTTGTTCAAACTTCAGCAGCTTATTCTCAAAATCAACATTCCTGAATGTAAGATCCTTCACATCACAAAATCTCATACCACAGTAAAGGCTGAACAAAAATGCATTTCTGATAGCCGGACTCTCATCTTTGTAATGACAATTAGCCATCTTCTGAATTTCTTCTGGGGAAAGGATATCCTTCTTCAAGATTTGGTCATCAATTTTACAAGGAACATTTTTACAAGGATCCTCAAGAATCACATCATGATCCATAGCATACCTTACAACTTTCTTGAATCTCTGGTAAATGCTCTTTGCACCCTCTCCCACACTATGAGCCTGCAGATATTCAACAAACTTTATCATCATATCCTTATCCATATGACCAGGCAGAATCCTTTCCTTATATAAAGGATATTGTTCCTCCAGGAAGTTCTTGAACCTGTCCAATGCAATGGAGATCATTCTCACGTCCTTCTTGGTATAGTTATCCAAATATGATTGAAAGTAATCCAAGAAATTCACATTGCGGTCTTTCTGCAATCTATAGCCAAGCATCCTCTCTTTAAGTTCCTGCTCTCTCTCATACCGAATCTTCTGGGCTAATGAAACAGTCTCTTTATTCTGCTGCCTTTCGGCTGCG
>JAFYMJ010000122.1 GCA_017556665.1 Bacteroidales bacterium | reverse complement strand
TACAGATGCAGAGAAAGTAGAAAATATTGTAGAGGAGGGGGTATCGAGCACAGATTTTAAAGTTGCAAAGGTTAGCAACAAAGAGCCGTTTAAAGGTAAGCAAGAGATTAAAACAGAGCCTGAACCGCAAAGTGACAATCAGGAAAGTGCACAGGAGCTGCAGAAAAAGCTGAAAGGGAATCTTAAGGAATATGTGGTTTTTGGAGAAATCCTAAAACCAAAACATAAAGAGTATTAAGACAAGGAAATTTTTATTATCTTTGCAAAGAAGGGTCCCGAATAATCGGGATTCTTTTAATTTTTATTATTATGTCAAATCAAGTACATTATTTTACAGCAGAAGGCTTAGAGAAAGTGAAAGCAGAGCTTGCTCACTTAATAGCTGTTGAGAGACCTGCAATCTCAAAAGCGATTGCAGAGGCAAGAGATAAAGGTGATTTATCTGAGAATGCAGAGTACGATGCTGCAAGAGAAGCTCAAGGCCTATTGGAATTGAAGATATCTCAAATGCAGGAGCTGGTTGCAAATGCAAGAATTATCGATGAATCAAAAATCAGCACAGACCAGGTGCAGATGTTGAATAAAGTGAAAATTAAAAACGTGGCTAACGGCCAGGTTATGGAATATACTTTGGTAGGAGAGAAAGAGGCTAATCTTAAAGAGGGAAAATTAGCTGCCCAAACTCCTATTGGAAAGGCGCTTATGGGTAGAAAAAAAGGAGATGTGGTAGAGGTGAAGGTCCCTAGTGGAATTATCAAGTTTGAGATTTTGAACATTTCAATTTAGGATTGTTATGGCATCAATTTTTACAAGAATAGTCAATGGTGAGATTCCATCATACAAGGTGGCAGAGAATGAGAATTATTATGCTTTCCTTGATATTAATCCTTTAGCTAAAGGACATACTCTTGTTATACCAAAAATGGAGGAGGATTATATTTTTAATCTTCCGGCAGATGTGTATGCAGGTTTATGGGAGTTTGCAAACAAAGTAGCCAAAGCCATTGATAAGGCAGTCCCTTGTAAAAGGGTAGGAGTTGCTGTATTGGGAATGGAGGTTCCACATGCACATATCCATCTGGTTCCACTTAACAGTGAGAGCGACTTGCAATTCAGCAATCAAAAATTGTCATTAACTAAAGAAGAATTTGAGCAGATTGCATCCAATATTGCTCAGGAATTTCTATCACTATAACAAATTAAACAAATGAGAAAATTTCTAATTTTATGTGTAACTGCATTTGTTGCTTTTTCTTGTGCAAATAAAAACAGTGCGGTTATAAGTGCTCAAATAGATGGTGCAGACTCTAAGGATATCCTAATTTCACAATTGGATGTAAACCACATTAGAGTTCTTGATACAGTTACCACATCAAAAAGTGGTGCTCTAAAATATGAAGTAAACATTTTGGATGAGTCTCCAAATTTCTACTATTTGTCATATGGCAGAAAAAGATTGGCTACTGTTATTGCAAAACCAGGAGACAATATAAAAGTTACAACTGACACATTAGGAAACAATGTAAAATTCGAAGGTTCTGAAGAGTCTGAACTTTTGAATAAGATTACCTTGGATTACAACGCTGCACTTGCAGAGTTTGACAAGTTGTCGGCTGAGCTGAACAGTGCAATTGAGGCAAAAGATAATGCAAAAGCAGATGATTTAAAGGCTAAAATCAGCAAACTGTATGTCAAATACAAACAATCTGCAATCAAGAGCATTGTTGCCAATCCTCATTCATTCACCAATGTTTCTGTTTTGTACCAATATTTTAATGACCAATTGCCTGTATTTGCACAAGCAACAGATATAATCTTTATTAGAAATGTGCATGACTCTTTGGTAATGAGCTATCCTAATTCAGTATATGTTAAGTCATTGGCTCAACAATTGGCAAATTATGATGCTCAAGTTAAAATGAATGAGCATATTGCCAAGGCATCAGAGACCTCTTTCCCAGATATTACTCTTCCCGATATAAATGCAAACAAAGTAAGTTTGAGTTCATTGGAGGGTAAGCCATTCATTCTTATGTTCTGGACCATAAGTGAGGTTGAGCAAAAGATGTACAACAATGACCTTAAGGATCTATATAAGAAATACCATAAAGATGGCTTGGAAATTTATCAGGTTTGTGTTGACATTGACAAAACTTTATGGGCAACAGCTGTAAAAGAGCAGGAGCTTCCTTGGATTAGCGTATGTGACGGTGCAGGAGTTGATTCACCTGCAGTATATACATACAACGTATCTAAATTGCCAACACTTTTTGTATTCAGCAAGAGCGGCGATTTGGTGGCAAAAGATGTATTTGCAAAAGCTGATTTGGAGAAGGCTATTCAAAAAGCTGTAAGATAAGATATAGTAATAATATTGTTAAAATAGATAAAGAGGCTGACCCTTTGATGTGACCCCCAAAAGTTGGACGGTTTAACATTATTAAGAGGCCCTCTTAGATTGGAATAAAGCTCGGTATTGCACCGGGCTTTTTCCATTTAGCCTCAGTTTGATTCTATCATTATTGTAGTAGCGTATATACTTGACCAGTTCCTTCGCAAACTGCTCTACGCTGTCCC
>JAFYMJ010000121.1 GCA_017556665.1 Bacteroidales bacterium | reverse complement strand
GCTGCAAAATCTGCACAATGCTCCATTATTGATGTAGACAGCAATCATATTGCCATTGGAACAACTGACAGCTACCATATTCTGGAGTGGAAAAATATAGCCGGCATTGCAGATTTACTGCAGAACAATTCAGTCTCAAAAATAGGATACAACATTAAAGCCCTGTACAAGAAGCTTTGGGAAAATGGTATAAACCTTACTGGGGAGATATATGATATTGAGCTGATGCACTATATAATAAACCCAGAAAGGACCCACAAGGAAGAATACCTGTACAAGAGTTATCTTGGTCTTGACATTGAGAATGCAACAACCTCAACTTCTTCAACAGAGCCTGCAGTTGAGGAGTTGGACTTGTTTTCTTTTGCCCAACAGGAATCTGATGCAACACAAGACCTTTCTCAAGAAGAAAAAAATCTTCTGGGAATAAGATGCAATGCCCTTGTAGATTTAAAGGACAAACTGCTGGAAGAACTTAAATCATCGGGACAAGAAAAACTCTACACAGAGATTGAGGCCCCTTTGGTGGAGGTGCTTGCAAATATGGAATACACAGGGGTAAAGATTGACACATCCAATCTCAACTCATATAGCAAAGAACTTGGCACAGAGCTTGACTCAATTGAGAAGCAAGCTTATGAATTGTCGGGAGAAGCAATAAACTTATCCTCGCCAAAACAGGTTGGAGCTCTGCTATATGAAAAACTGAAACTTAATCCTAAGGTAAAAAAGAGTGCCAAAGGGAGTTACCCTACAGACGAAGAAACACTTACAGGATTGTTGGATGCTCACCCTATAGTTGGTAAAATATTGGAATACAGAGGAATAAAAAAACTGATTTCAACCTATACGGATGCATTGCCTCAGCTTATAAATGATAAAACAGGCAAAATTCATACAACATACAACCAATCTCTCACTGCCACAGGAAGACTGAGCTCTACAAACCCAAATTTGCAGAACATACCAATAAGGACACAAAAAGGGAGGGAGATTAGAAAATCATTCATTCCATCCACTGCTAATGGTTATATAGTTTCTGCCGACTACTCTCAGATTGAGTTAAGGCTAATGGCACATTTGAGCCAGGATCCTCATTTGGTTGATGCATTCAACAGAAACATGGACATTCATACTGCCACTGCTGCAAAAGTATTTAAGGTAGATGAAATGGATGTTACAAAAGAGCAAAGAAGCAGAGCAAAAGTTGCTAATTTTGGTATAATATACGGCATCTCTGCCTTTGGTTTGTCCCAGAGGTTAGGAATGAGCAGAACAGACTCAAAACAGCTTATTGATGAGTATTTTAACAATTACCCTAAAGTAAAAGAGTATATGAACAATATGATTCAAAAGGCAAGAGAAGAGGGGTATGTTGAAACAATCTACGGCAGAAAGAGATTCCTTCCCGATATAAATTCAAGGAATGCTGCAGTAAGAAGCTATAATGAACGTAATGCCATAAATGCTCCATTGCAAGGAAGTGCTGCTGATATTATAAAAGTTGCCATGATAAACATTTATAAACGTTTAAATGCAGAAGGGCTAAAAAGCAAAATGGTACTTCAGGTTCATGACGAGCTTATATTTGATGTTATAGAGCAAGAGGTTGAGCAAATTTGCAATATAGTTACTCAAGAGATGGAAAAGGTTGCCAAATTAAGAATCCCTCTTGTTGCAGAGTGCGGCAAAGGTTATAATTGGCTTCAGGCACATTAATATGGGAGATGAGAAACTTATAGAAAGGGCTCTTAATGGAGAGCAAAGTGCATACACCCAATTGGTAAACAAATATACCAATGGGTTGACTCTTTATGTAAATGACTACATAAAAGGGATCAAATCCCAAGAGGTTGAATTTGCAGAAGAGGCTCAGGATATAGTACAGGAGACATTCCAGAAAGCCTTTATTAGTTTAAAGGGATATAACCCACAATACCAATTTTCCACTTGGCTATACAGCATTGCCAGAAATATAGCCATTGACTACTCCAGAAAAAGAAAAATCTCTATTGGAGAGCATAATAGTCCCGACAACTCACATAAAATAGCAAATATAGGAGAAGGAATCAAAAACTCTCCAGAAGACAAACTTATTAGCACTCAAGAGTATAAAAACCTTATAAAACTCATAAATTCTTTAGAGGAAAAATACAGAAAACCTGCCGAACTAAGGTTTATTAAGGAGTATGCATATGACGAAATAGCCCAAGAACTTAATCTTGAGCTAAATACCGTTAAAACTCGTATAAAAAGAGCTAAAGAGATGCTAAAAAAGCACAACTTACTCTAACATCTTGTTAATTGTCTCAACAAGTTTGTTGAATTCCTCTTGTTGGAATTTTCTTGTAAGCATAACAATCTTACCATCTCTGTCAATTAGGACATTTCTTGTTATACCTGCATCTCTAAGTGCATATTTTGCAAAAATATCTGCACCAGGATCTAGTGCTAAAGGATATGTGATATTAACAGATTTACCAAACTCTATAACTGTTTCAAGTGGCTCATCTCTGTCTATACCTACCAATACAAAATTAGGATTCTCTTTATGCTTTTGCCAGATATCAGACTCTATATAAGGCATCTCTCTCTTACAGATACCACACCAGCTAGCAGTAAACTGTAACATTACTACCTTACCTCTATAATCAGACAATTTTGCTGTTGAGCCATCTGTAAGTGTAAACTCAAAATCTGGAGCAATATCTCCTACTTTAACTATGTTTCCTAGACTGTCTGCTACAACTTGCTCTACCTCTGGAGCCTTTGTGGTTGGAGCTGAATTATTGTTGGCACAGCTTGATAGAATTAGAACCAAACATAAAATTGGGAAAAGAATCTGTTTCATAGTGTTGTCTTTATAATTTTAACATAAAGCAAATATACTTTAGAATATCAAAAAATGCAATTGCCACAATAAATAAAAAAGGGAGTTGGATAACCAACTCCCCTTAAGAACACTTTAAAATAGTTCTAACCCAACATTAATCTTTATATCCAGGATTTTGTTGAAGCTCAGGATAAATTGTTCTTTCTGAACTTGAAATAGGAAGAACCACTCTATGATCGTTCCAAGTAATCTCTTGAGGACCAGCAAAGTCTCTTGGATCATAGTTCAAATCTCTAACGATTGTGCCACCTCTTCTCATAACATCAAAGAATCTGTGACCCTCACCAATAAACTCTTTTTGTCTCTCCTCTTGGATTAAATCTAAAGTAGCAGAAACTTGAGTAGCAGTGTTGTCTGCTCTGTATCTTACAGCGTGTAGATATGTATCTGCATCTGATTGTTTGCCTAACTCTAAAGCAGCCTCTGCAGCAATTAGGTAAGCCTCAGTAATTCTGAATACTCTAGGGTTGTTTCTTCTGAAAGTATAACCTCTGTCTTTGTTACCAATGAATTTCTTCAACCAGTACTCACCAGTTTGTTTGTATGGACCGTTAGGGTCGTCATATTGAATCCATTGTGCTCTAACATCGTTAGGGGTATTCTCAAACAAGCTTCTCCATTTCTTTGTAGGGATAATGTCTGAACCAGCACCTTTATCCTCAAACCACATATCATGGTAAATAGTGTAGAAACCACCATCAGAGTCAATATCACCAGTGTTGGTTACAATTAGCTCAAGAACTGACTCAAGGTCACCCTCAACACCCCAGTAAGCCAAATACTCTGATGTAGAAGCCAATCTGTATGGAGAGTTTGAAATAATCTCAGTTGATGCACTGTATGCTGTAGACCAATCACCTTTGTAAAGAGCAACTCTTGCTTGAAGCATTTTAGCTGCCCAGTAGTTGAAGTGACCATTGTTTTTCTCTTTTGACAATAATGGAAGAGCTAAAGCAATATCCTCCTCAACTGCAGTGTAAGTCTCTGCAACTGTGCTTCTAGGAACTCTTGCCTCAGATGGAGAAAGAACCTCTTTAGCAATTACAGCACCCCAAGATGCACCATTGTCTTTAAGATATGGATATCCATATAATCTTGCAATATCAAAGTGGCAAAGAGCTCTAACTGCATATGCTTGACCTAAGATATCATTTTTAGTAGCAATATCCTCACTTGACTCAACCTCTAGAGTTTGGATGTTCTCAATTAGAGAGTTGGCTTTGTTAAGGGTAATATAATAATATTGCCACATTGTAAAGTATGTACTTTGAATAGACTCATATCCAAATTTGTAAATAGTAGCACCAGAACCTGAGTTGTTTACCGGATATAAGTTATCACCACGCAAGTCACCCATATAAGGGATGTTAGTTCCATATACAGTATAATATTTAAGGCCTGTATATAAACCGTTTGCTACAACTTGAGCATCTGCTAAAGTTGCCATAGCACTTTCAGCCACAACAGAATCTGTAGGGACTTTATCAAGGAAACCAGAACATGAAGGTAGTCCTAGTAGAAATCCGGCTGCAATTACTATGCTAAATATAAATTTTTTCATAATAACTTTAATTTAAATTTTTATTAGAAACTAACCTCTAAACCTAATGTAAAGGTTCTCATAGAAGGCATGCTGTAGTTATAGTAACCACTTGATTGAATCTCTGGATCAACCTCTGTACCAGCAAATGTCAACAAGTTAGCACCTGATACATAAACACGTGCATTTGAAACGCCTAATTTGTTCATTGCATTCTTAGGCAAGTTATAAGAAACTGTCAAGTTTTTAAGTCTTAAGAAATCACCTTTTTGCAATGCTCTAGATGAATCATAGTAACCTCCTTGATCATTATCCATAACTCTTCGTGGAATAGAACCGTCTTTATTATCCTCAGTCCAAGCATCCAATTGAGAAGCTGTAATGTTTCTGTGAGTTGTATAGTAACCGTCAGCACAGAAATCATCAAAACCGTTATCCCAAATGTAGTGACCATATTTGTATGACCATGCCATATTGAATGATAGATCTTTCCATCTTAAAGATACATTGAAACCACCATAACCTTTAGGAAGAGCTGTCTTGCCATCAAGAATCATAGAGCTAGCTTTTTGTCTTGTAGTTGCTGCATAGTTGTATCCGTCGTAAGGCATTTTCTCACCTTTCTTAACAATTGAACCATCTTTAAGCTCAACGTCTTGGTCTACAACCTCATCTTTAGCATAGAATGAACCTTCTGAATACATAGGAGCACCGTTCTCTGGGTTAACACCTAAGTAATTTCTGGTATAGTATTGATAGAAGCAATATCCTGCTTTCCAGATATGAGGTCTTGAAATTTGAGTCTCACCCTCCTCTGAAAGAGCCAATACAGTATTGTCAATTGTTGACCAGTTAACACCTACTGATAGATCCCAATCTTTTTTCTTAAGGATATCTACGTTTAGAGCCAACTCCCAACCTTTGTTCTTCATTGCACCAATGTTCATTAGAGTTGAAGAGAAACCAGTTGTACTAGGGATTTTAGCATCTAGCAACAAATCTGTAGTTTTCTTCTCAAAGTACTCAACGCCAAGGGTCCATTTGTCAAAGATAGTTGCGTCCAAACCAATGTTCCAGTTCTCATTTTTCTCCCAAGTTAGGTCAGAGTTTGCCAAGTTACCAGGATAACTTGCACCACCGTCACCATACTCAGAGAAATCATAAACTGCCATATAACCAAAGTAGTCTGAAGGAAGTGTACCAGAAGTACCATAAGAACCTCTTAGTTTACCATCATTCAACCATTTTACATTCTCCAAGAATTTCTCATTTGAGAATCTCCAAGAACCTGATACTGACCAGAAGTTACCCCATCTTGTCTCTGGAGCTAATCTAGATGAACCGTCTCTACGGTATGTACCAGTTACATAGTATTTACCATCAAAATCATAGCTTAAGCTACCTAGTAATGATAGCAATCCCTCTTCGCGGCTGTATGAGTAACCATCCTCAAATGCAGTACCTAAGATAGACTCTTGTGCACCAGCATAAGAGAAGTCAATTTTACCAACACGTGTTTGGTGATATTTCTCACTCTCTGCCTCCCAACCTAACATTGCAGAAACATGGTGTTTGCCAAATGTTTTGTCAAAGTTAAGGGTTGTAGATGATACCATTCTGTTAATATTTCTGTGTCTGTCTGACATGTAACCACCTTGGTCACTGTATGCAGTATAGTTAGGGTGACCATATAGCCATCCAAATCTATCGTGAACATACAACCAGTCGCTACTTAGAATAGTCTTTGCTGTTAACCACTCAGTGAATTTAACATCAATATAACCTTTCAACATTAATCTGTTTTGTCTTGCATCGTTAATTTGAGCGCTGTAAGAAGCTACAGGGTTAATAGTTGAGAATGATGAGTTCCAAGGCTCTAGGTATAGAGAACCATCAGATTTGTAAGCATAAGGCCATCTAGGGTTAAGAACCACTTTCCAAATGAAGAATGGGTTATCTTTTGTTGAAGAACCCTCTTGGTGACCTTCTTGGAATTGCCATGAATATTGGATGCTACCACCAACTTTTACATGTTTGCCAATTTTAGCCTCACCATTGATTGTAGTAGAGATACGTTGCAAGTTGTCAATTGTAACAACACCTTGTTGGTCTGTGTAAGCAATTGAAGCGTAGATTTTACCTTTATCGCTACCACCTGAAACGCTATACTCATAGTTTTGAGCAATACCTGTACGGAATAGAACATCCTCCCAGTCTTTATAGATGTATTTGCTCTCATCTCTTTTTGGATAGTATTTCTCAGTTCTTGCTTTAGCATACTCGTCAAGGCTTGAGTAAGAAGTGTTCCAACGGCTTGGTTTGTCTGCACCATAGTTGTACCACTCCATGTAGTGCATTTGCTCCATTTGCTCATCAGTTGCAAGCTCATAGTTGTTATATGCAAAATATGAGAAACCTGCAGTAGCTTTGAATGTAGATGTCAATTTACCTTGTTTACCTTTTTTGGTTGTAATAAGGATAACACCATTAGAAGCTCTTGAACCGTAAAGAGATGCAGCAGCAGCATCTTTTAGAACTGTAATACTCTCAATATCACTTGGGTTAAGGTAGTTCATTGAACTGGTTGACATGTTACCTGAAGCGTAGTCACCACTTGTTGCAGGAACACCGTCAATAACGTATAGAGGAGCGTTACCAGCGTTGAATGAACCAAAACCACGGATGCTGATATCAGCTTGTGCACCAGGTTGTCCAGAGTATGAAGCTACTTGTACACCAGGAGCTTTACCAGCAAGAACTTGCTCAAAGTTCACAACTGGAGCATCTTTAAGAGCGTCATCTTTAATAACAGCTGCAGATCCTGAATAAGAACCTTTTTTAACTGTACCATAAGCTACCACAATTGTCTCTTCCAATTGTACAGCATCTGTCTTTAAAAGAACTTTAAGTTGTGTCTGACCATTCACTTGGATAGCTTGAGTAACATATCCAATTGAAGAAACAACTAAAGTTGCGTCGTTAGGAACACTGATAGTGAAGTTACCGTCCAAATCTGTAGAAGTACCATTGTTAGTACCTTGTTGTAGGATGTAAGCTCCAACAACCGGCTGGCCATCTTCTGCTCCAACCACTGTTCCAGAAACATTAGTTTGCGCAAACATCACTCCAGCCCAGAGCATTGTAAGCGCTAACAAGATTGTTTTTTTCATAGTGAATAATTATAGTTAGTTTATGTGTTAATTATAACATTTTAAGGGCACAAATATAACAATTGATTACCAAACGCACAACTTTAAATAATGACATAGGGCACTCTGCAACCAAATATTTTACATAAAAACGGGTAATATCCATATAAAAAAAATAAAAGTGCTACCCTTGTTAAGAGCAGCACTTTTATCATCTCTAAAGATAAGATTAGAATCTATCCTCTGAAGATACAGTTAATTTTTTTCTTCCTCTACGACGTCTTGCAGCTAATACTCTGCGGCCGTTAGGAGTTGACATACGCTCGCGGAATCCGTGTTTGTTACGGCGTTTGCGTTGCGATGGTTGGAATGTGCGTTTCATATTATGACAATTTTATAATTTTTCTAATCTTATTTGTTTTGGGAGTGCAAAAGTAAGTTTTTAATTTATAAAAACCAAACTTTTTTTATCTAGAAATATAAATAACCTTTTTACCATCAAAAAACTCCATATTAAACCACTCATTTATAGCACAAAAGGTTAGTTTTTGTTTTGGGATTCCACATTTGGTTATTGCGTTGTTTATCTCATTGTACAAATCTCCGCCAACTGTTAAATCTCCCCCCTTAAGATAGATAATGCCATTAAGATATTTACCTCTTACCCACGGCAGAAAGTTACCCAAGTCTGTTACAGCTCTTGATACTATATAATCAAATTTGCCATCAACCTCCTCTACCCTGCTCTTGATTGCTTTAACATTTTTAAGACCAAGTGCTTTGGCAACCTCTTCCACAACTTTTATCTTTTTTCCTATTGAATCAACCAAAAGAAATTCCACATTTGGATACATAATTGCAAGTGGAATACCTGGAAATCCGCCACCTGTACCTACATCCATTATTTTTGAGCCATCAAAGAATATCCCCCCTGCCTGTTGTTCAAATTTTGCTATAGCCAAAGAATGCAGCACATGGTGAATCATAAGCTGGTCTATATCTTTCCTGCTTACAACATTTATCTTGCTGTTCCACTCTTTATACAATGGCAACAACATTTCAAACTGCCTTTGTTGCTCTTGTGTTATATTGTTAAAAAACTCTTTCATACTACTCTTCTTCTAACTCTTTACTCATAGAATATTTGCGCCACTTCTCCATAAGTGCAACCATATCGTCGGGAATATTATTTTCCAAAAATATGTGCTTGCCTGTTATGGGGTGGATAAATCCCAAAGTTTTTGCATGCAATGCGTGTCTTGGAAGAATCTTGAAGCAATTGTCTATAAACTGCTTGTACTTTGAATAGATTGTACCATTAAGTATCCTGTCTCCACCATATCTGTCATCATTGAATAACGGGTGGCCAATTGAGTTCATATGAACCCTAATCTGATGTGTCCTTCCTGTCTCAAGCTTACACTCAACTACAGTAACATAACCAAACCTTTCAAGAACTTTATAATGGGTTACTGCCCTTTTTCCAATTTCTTTATCCGGGAACGCCTTAAACCTCATTCTGTCATTAGGATCCCTGCCAATGTTGGCATCAATTGTACCAAAATCCTCCTTTACATTACCCCAGACAATTGCAATATATTTACGCTCTATTGAGTGGTCAAAAAACTGTTTCGCAAGTCCCATCTGAGCCTCATCATTTTTTGCCACAACCAATAGTCCCGATGTATTTTTATCTATTCTGTGTACAAGAATACCCATTCTTTCATCTG
>JAFYMJ010000120.1 GCA_017556665.1 Bacteroidales bacterium | reverse complement strand
TCCTTTATCTTAAAATTTGAGTTCAATGCCTCTTCCACAACTTTCTCACCCTCTGCTACAAACAAATTGTACTCATCTCTGAATTTCTTCTGACCCAGAGATTTTATGAATTTAATTTGTTTTGATGAGAGTTGTGCAGCCATATTAGTATCCCAATATTTTTAGCATTGATTTGTATGATTGCTCTTTACTGAACAGTTTGGTGTAATACTCACCATCCTCGTCTATATCTATAATTACATGTTTAGGTGCAGGTTGCAAGCAATGCTGAATTCCACCATATCCCGAAATTGATTCCTGGTATGCACCTGTATGGAAGAATCCAATGTAAAGTGGATCAGCTTTCTTATCCTCGAATGTAGGTAAGAAAATTGCGTTTGCATGAGCCTCTGCGTTATAGTAATCCTGAGAATCACAAGTTAAGCCACCAAGGAATACTCTTTGGTATTTCTCTTCCCATTTGTTGATAGGAAGCAATATGAATTTCTGGTTTATACCCCAAGTGTCTGGAAGGGTTGTCATGAATGAGCTGTCAATCATATACCATTTCTCTCTGTCGTTCTGTTGTTTGATGTCAAGAATCTGGAATATTGTAGCACCACTTTCACCAACTGTAAAGCTACCAAACTCTGTAAAGATATTTGGCTCATTTACCCCTCTTTGCTGACAGATACTCTTAATTTGAGATATTACCTCCTCTGCCATATATTCGTAGTCATAATCATGCATAAGTGAACTCTTGATAGGGAATCCACCACCAATATTCAAAGAATCAAGTTCTGGACAAATAGCTTTAAGGTCGCAATATACATTAACACATTTTGCAAGCTCATTCCAATAATATGCATTATCTCTAATACCTGTATTAATAAAGAAGTGAAGCATCTTTAATGAGAATTTCTTGCTCCCTTGAATCTTCTCTTTGTAGAAAGGTACTATGTCTCTATATCTGATTCCAAGTCTTGATGTATAGAACTCAAATTTAGGCTCCTCCTCTGAGGCAATTCTGATACCAATTTTTGTAGGCTCTTTTATATATGAGTCCAACTCATCAAACTCATTCATGTTGTCAAGGACTGGGATAATGTTTTCCCATCCGTTATTACGCATATTGGCAATATTTTCTACATATACATCTTTTTTGAATCCGTTGCAGATAATGTATTTGTCTTGTTTGATTAGACCTTCTGCGTACAGTGCTTCAATTAGGTTAATATCAAATGCAGATGATGTCTCAAGGTTAATCTCATTTTTTAGAGCCTCTTCCATTACAAATGAGAAGTGTGAGCTTTTGGTACAGTAGCAATAGTTATATGTGCCTTTGTAATCTACTTTGGCCATTGCCACATTAAACATTCTTTTAGCTTTCTGAATCTGGCTTGATATCTTTGGCAGATACGTGATTTTTAGTGGAGTGCCATATTGCTCAATAATATCCATCATTGGGATGTTATGGAAATACAATTCTCCATCCTCTACTTTAAACTCTTCTTGTGGAAAATCAAATGATTGTTCAACTAAGTCTATGTACTTGTTCTTCATAGCTAAAATGTAAATGAGTTAGATTGATATTTTTTTGCCAATGTAAGTAACTTACATTTATTTGAATGCAAATATATTTATATAATTCAAAATATTATTCAAAAATCGTTATTTTTGTAAAAATAATTTTGAATGTTAAGTCTTAGGAAGATATCTTATTTATTATTTGTCCTGTTGATTGCTGCATCCTGCAGCACTGTTAAAGTCATACCACAGGACCAGTCAAGACTTAAACAGAATAAAATAGTCATAAAAAATTCCACCCAATATGATACTGATGAGCTTTTGCCATATATAAAGCAAAAACCAAATACATATTTCTTTTTGGGTTGGAATCCATTCATAAATGTCTACAACTGGCGAAATGGAAAAGATAACGGATGGAACAGGTTTCTGGAGAAAATTGGCCAGGCACCAGTAATATTCAACAATGAGCTGGTGGAACAGAGCAATGTAAACATAACAAATCACCTTATATATAAAGGTTATTATAATTCAGACGTTACAGCAGATGTAAATACCAAAAATAAGAAGACCACTGTAACCTATAATGTGAATCTGGGAAACAGATATTACATAGATTCTGTTGTTATAAGAATAGAGGATACAACCCTGAATAGAGTATTCTTTGATTCTAATCTTGACGATATCTTTACTAAAGGTGAGCTTCTTAGCGAGGAGAGTCTCAACAATAAATCACAGCTGGTTACCAATCAGCTAAGGAATAACGGATTCTTTTCATTCACCAAAAACTATCTTTTCTTTGAAGCGGACACTACAAACAGAAATGGCAATGCAATATTGTATGTAGATGTAAGGAATTATACAAGAAATGAATCTCCAAATGAGGCTAAACCTCACAGGATATTCACTATAAATGATGTAAACTACACAACCAACAAAAAGAAAAAGAACAACTTTGAATACATATATCAGGGTGATTCTGTAGTTGCTGTTCCTATAATCAATCAAGAGGACTCTTATGATTCCATGAAGGTACACTCTGTAAACTATTATTATAAGAACAAACCGCTGCTGAAACCTAAAATGCTTTCCAAAATCAATTATATAAAACCTGGAGAGATATATTCAGAACAATTGATTAAACAGACATATGACAGGATTTCAAACCTTAAAGTTTTCAGCAGTGTGAACATTCAGCTAGATCCTGTAGATTCTAACACAGTTGATTGTAATGTCAATCTTACAGCTTCTGACATTCAAGGTTTTGAAGTTGGTTTGGAGGCTTCAATAAATTCAAACAGCCTTTTGGGTATTTCGCCTAAAGTTTCTTATTTCCATAAGAACCTGTTTAGAGGTGCAGAAATTTTCTCCATCAATCTTATGGGAGATTTCCAGTTTGGATTCAAGAACAATAAAAGGGCAACCGAGTTTGGAGTTTCAACCTCTTTAAGTCTGCCTACATTTATTTTTCTTCCCGACAGAATATTCAAATCACACAATATTCCAAGAACAGAGTTTGTATTGTCTTACAACTACCAGACAAGACCTGAATTTACCAGATTTATCCTATCTGGATCATTCAATTATAACTGGAGTATAAAAGACAAATTCTTTATAAAGATTACCCCAATAAGGGCAAATATTGTAAAGATTTATGATATGGATTCAATCTTCTTTAACAAGTTGAAGGATCCTTATATACAAAACTCTTATATGAACCACTTTGATTTTGGTTTAAGTGCCAATTTCTTCTATACAACAGATCCTGCACCTACTCATAAGAAAAACTATTTCTATGCAAGATGGAACAACAGGTTGTCGGGAAACTTATTGAGCCTGTTCAATAACTGCCTTCCAGAAAATGAACTTGGAATGAAGACAATCTGGGGTTCGGCATATTCACAGTACTATAAAACAGAACTTACAGGGGTATATACATTATTTTTTGGAAAGAAATCTAACTATTCAATTGCTTTAAGAGGCCTTATAGGTGTTGGATATGGTTATGGAAACTCCCTTTCTCTTCCTTTTGAGGAGTTGTTCTGGGCTGGTGGTGCAAACAGTTTAAGAGCATGGGCTGCCCGTTCGGTTGGTCCAGGTTCTCTTCCTATGGATGAGGAATTTTCTATCC
>JAFYMJ010000008.1 GCA_017556665.1 Bacteroidales bacterium | reverse complement strand
TTATTTCAAATCCGGCATTTGTAAGGATATCATACAACCCCTCTTCCTTGATTTTTCTTTCCACCTCCACTGAGCCTGGAACAAGCCATACAGTAACATCTTTTGCTTTCTGTTTTCCTTTTACATAATTTGCAAAAGCCCTAAAATCTTCTATTCTTCCGTTGGTGCAGCTTCCTAGAAATACATAGTCAACCTTTTTGCCAATCAGAGATTCTCCAACTTTAAATCCCATATACTCCAATCCCTTAAGGCCACTGGCATCACATTCTGGGATTGTACCGGTAAGTGACATTCCTCTGCCGGGGTCTGTACCATATGTTATCATAGGGGTAATATCTTCACCTTTGAATGTGTACTCTTTGTCAAATACAGCATCAGAATCTGTGTACAGTTTGCTCCATTTTTCCACTGCAGCAGCAAAAGGGGAGTTGGTGTCTCCAATATTGCCTGATGGGGCATACTTTCTCCCCATCATATATTTGTATGTATTTTTGTCGGGAGCAATAAGACCACCTCTGGCACCCATCTCAATACTCATATTGCAGACTGTCATTCTCCCTTCCATACTCATATTCTCAAACACATCGCCGGCATACTCAACAAAATGACCTGTTCCACCTGCTGTTCCAACCTTTGATATTATATACAAAATAACATCTTTTGGGGTTACATTTGCAGCAAGGGTGCCATTTATGGTTATTCTCATCTGCTTAGGCTTGTTCTGCAGCAAAGTCTGTGTGGCAAGAACCATTTCTACTTCGCTTGTACCAATGCCAAAGGCAATAGAGCCAAAAGCTCCATGGGTGGCGGTGTGGCTGTCTCCACACACAATTGTCATTCCTGGTTGGGTTATTCCCTGCTCAGGACCAATCACATGTACAATTCCGTGTCCTGGAGTAAGCATTTTAAAGTATTCAATGCCAAACTCACTGCAATTCTTTCCAAGTGTCTCTACAGGAATTCTGCAAGAATCATCTTCTATTGGTTTATCCTGGTTTGTTGTTGGAATATTGTGGTCTGCAGTTGCAAATGTCTGGTTTGGTCTAAAAGGTTTCAACCCTTTTTCCCTTAGTCCGGTGAATGCCTGGGGACTTGTTACCTCATGAATAAAATGTCTGTCTATATATAGCTGAGTAATGCTTTGTGGAGCATTGCAGTCATAATCCTTTTTATCACTAATCTCCTGTACTACATGAGATTCCCATATCTTGTCAAAAAGCGTTTTTCTTGCCATATTAAATAAATTTGCTAATTGCATCAACAAACGCCTCAACAGAAGCAGTTATAATATCTGTATTTGCAGAGAATCCATAATATAGATTGCCTCTGTTTTCTACTTGAACGTGAACCTTACCAACATCGTCGCTGCCTCTTGTAATGGCTTGCACCAAGAACTCCTCAACAACAATCTTTCTGTTGATAAGCTGTTTAACCGCAGAGAATGCTGCATCAATAGGACCATTTCCAGATGATGTTGCCTGGCATATCTCCCCATCTATGTTAAGTTTTACGGTTGCCATTGGAACAGAATTCTTACCACAAATAACCTGAAGGAATTTAAGTCTGATCTTCCTTTGAGCCTCATTTCTGTTCACACCAACAATAACCATAAGGTCACTGTCATTTATATCTTTCTTTTTGTCTGCAAGAAGAAGGAATTTGTTGTAAGCCTCTGTAAGTTCATCGGGAGACAGATGGATACCCAACCTGTCGTAGTGATGTTTTAGTGCAGCCCTTCCGCTACGTGCAGTAAGTGCAATAACAGAATCATTTACACCCACATCCATTGGATCCATAATTTCATAGCTCTCTCTGTTTTTAAGCACTCCATCCTGGTGTATTCCCGATGAATGGGCAAAAGCATTTCTTCCAACAACAGCTTTGTTAGGCTGTACAGGCATTCTCATTAGGGTAGAGACAAGCCTTGAGTTCTTGTAGATCTGTTTAGCATCAATATCTGTATAGAAAGGGAGATCTTTACGGCATTTCAATGTCATTACAACCTCTTCCAAAGAGGTGTTTCCGGCCCTCTCTCCAATACCGTTGATTGTAACCTCTACCTGTCTTGCGCCATTCATAACACCAGATATGGTGTTTGCAGTAGCCATTCCAAGATCGTTGTGGCAGTGGGTAGACAAAATTGCCTTATCCACATTAGGAACATTGTTTATAAGGTATTTTATCTTTTCTCCATACTCCCAAGGGGTACAGTAACCGGTTGTATCGGGAATATTTACAACAGTGGCACCTGCAGCTATTACAGCCTCTACAACTCTTGCAAGATACTCATTATCTGTTCTGCCTGCATCCTCGGCATAAAACTCAACATCATCAACAAATCTACGGGCATACTTTACAGCCTTTATGGCTCTCTCTATAATTTCTTCTCTGTTGGAATTGAACTTATATTTTATATGAGGGTCACTTGTTCCAATACCTGTATGTATTCTCCCCCTTTTTGCATAGTGTAGAGCATCTGCTGCAACCTCAATATCTTTCTCTACAGCTCTTGTCAATGCACAAATTACAGGGTTAGTTACATTCTTTGAGATCTCAACTACAGAGTTGAAGTCTCCTGGACTGGATACAGGAAATCCACACTCAATGACATCTACATTAAGTTGCTCCAATGATTTTGCCAGTTCAATCTTTTCTATTGTGTTCAATTGACATCCTGGCACTTGCTCTCCATCTCTTAATGTTGTATCAAAAATATAAATCTTATTGTCCATCTTAATATATCTTACAGATTGTTACTTAACTTGTTTTAATAAAAAAAAACGAGGACCTGTTTGCACAACAAAGAAGTCCTCGTATTATATATTATTCACATTTACAAAATTATACATACTCAAAGCACTTCTTTTACATCTGTAAAAGGAGCAGGAGAAGAGAATTGTATAATCTGCAACTTGTCATTTGTTCAATATTTAATGCTTTACAAAGGTAAAAAGATTTTTATTACTTACAAATTGTAAGCAAGATTATTCCCAAGTATTTTACAGCCTGTAACAATTGTTTTAAAATAAATTTTGTGATTTATAAAACTTTACATACTTTTGCAGTCCTAAGAAAAAGGAGGTGGTATAAAGTATGATTATAGTTCCTATTAAAGAAGGCGAGAACATTGAGAGAGCTCTTAAAAAATTCAAAAGAAAATTTGAGAAAACTGGTACTGTTCGCGAGCTAAGAAAAAGAAAAACATTCGTTAAAAAATCTGTAGCTAGAAGAGAGCAAATTAAGAAAGCTATCTACGTTCAACATCTACAATTGAACGAGGAGTAATTCCCGTTAGCTTTTAAAACAATATATGAAGTTGGTTGCACTTGTGCAGTCAACTTCTTTTTTTTGTATATTTGGGTTATGTATATAAATGAGTTCATAGAATTTTTAAGGGTACAAAAACGGTATTCAGAAAGGACACAGCAACTCTATAGGGCAGCTGTGGAGAGGTTCTATATATATATTATAGGTGTAGAGGGTAAAGAAGAGCTTGAAAGTGTACCAGATAAAGAGCTGCTCTCTCTGCTTACCCCTTTGAACATACGCTCTTTTATTGCATCAAATCTGGACAATGGCAACAGTGCCAGAACAACAAATCTTATGTTGAGTGCAATAAGCAGGTATTGCAGGTATCTTGTGGTGCAGGAGAAACTTGAGTCAAATCCTATGGATATGGTTGTAAGGGTAAAAGAGCAAAAAAGATTGCCTCATTTTTATAGCAAGGATTCCCTGCAGGAATATTTCTCAACTCCATTTGAGATGGATTATAAGAGTGTAAGGAACAGACTTATAATTATGCTCATATACGCAACAGGAATGAGAAGACAAGAGGTTGCAACCTTAAAACTTTCCAATTTTGACAGTGCAAGAAAGGTATTTAAAATAATTGGTAAGGGAGAAAAAGAGAGAGAAATTCCTATTATTCCTATTTTATTTGAAAATATTTTGTTATATTTACAATGCAGACGCAATTCATATCCCAATTGCTCAAGCGACTCGTTCTTTTTAACAGATAAAGGTGCACAATTGTATCTTAATTTTGTTAATAATATAGTAAAGGAAGAGTTGGCTGGCTTAAAGGGGTTTGATGGTAAAAAAGCACCGCATGCGCTGAGGCACTCATTCGCAACACATTTGTTGAATGATGGTGCAGATTTAAATAGTATTAAGGAGGTACTTGGACACTCATCGCTGGCGGCGACGCAGGTTTATACACATAATTCCTTTGAGCAGCTGAAAAAAGTTTATTTAACCGCTCACCCACGAGCTAAAAAAGGAGGTTAGTATGGATATTAGAGTACAATCTGTAAAATTTGATGCTGATGTCAAATTATTGGATTTTGTAGAGAAGAAGGTTGCTAAAGTTGAGAAGTTCTACGAGGATGTCATTAGTGCAGAAGTTACACTGACATTACTTCCAGACAATGCAAACAAAGGGGTGAAAATTAGAGTAAAAACTCCAGGAAAAGATCTTTATGTAGAGAAGAATGCTAACACATTTGAGGACGCAATAGTAGATTGCGTAGACGTTCTTAAGGGTCAACTTGTTAAAATTAAAGAACAAAAAAGAGGAGTATAGAATCTAGCTAAAGAAAATAGAGGCAATTTCGCCCAATAAAATATTAGAGAAATATGCTTGCAATCCCAAAGGGTTGCAAGCTTTTTTTTCTGAACTGTCAATTTGTTCCAAAGCTTGCTGTATATCTTTAGCAGTATGCTTCACCCCAATCATATGGGCACAGAACTCATCTGTAGGTTTTGTAAAAAAGTAATCACCCATAATGTTGAGCTTAGATATTGCTCCATCTTTTACCTCCATAGAGAGCTCCATAATTCCCCCGGTAAATTTAACAACCTTCTCAAAACCATATTTTGGAGAGTGTCCAAAATTCCACTCATATGTAGAGTATTTCTCCTTACACAGATTATCAATTGCATCAATATCCTCCTTAGTGTACTCGTAAAGGGTAAAATTGTCTGCTTTACTGCTTATGAAATTTTTAAGATAATCTCTGAATTGGACAATATCCATTTGAGCAGTCAAATGCTCAGAAATGTTGGTAACTCTGCTTCTGTTAGATTGAACAGCCTTTCCAATGAACTTTTCCGCTCTTGTCTTTAATGCTCCCGACAAATTGTTGATGCTTGAATTGAACAGGAGTGTGCCATGTTGCAGAATCCGGTTATTGTTTATGCATATGGCATTTCCAGAGAATTTCCTCCCATCTATAAGCAAATCATTCCTTCCGTGCAGATATGCCTTAACCCCAATATTGTTTAAAGCCTCAATAACGGGTGCTGTAAAGCGTTGGAACATCTGGTCTGTGTTCTCAGATGCCACCTTGTTTTCTATAAATGTATAGTTGAGATTTCCCAGATCATGAAAAACAGCTCCACCGCCTGTAAGTCTCCTTACAACCTTAATATTGTTCTCTTCTACAAACTGAGTATTGATTTCTGCAATGGCATTCTGGTTTCTCCCCACAATTATTGCATTCTCATTTTGCCATAGTCTAAAAACAGGCTCCTTAACATTTGTAAGAAGGTATTCCTCGGCCGACAAATTCCAGTAAGGATTTGTAGTTTTATCAACTATAAGCAACATGATATTTCTATTTGTATTTGGGAAAATACTTATTATTGAGCCATATATACAGTTTGTATACCATAAAGGCTACAAATACACCAAACAGAGCTCCACAAACAACATCGGCAGGGAAATGTTTTCCAACATAAATTCTGCTGTATCCAACCAATGAGGCCCAAACGAATATAGGAATGGTATACCATCTCTTTCTTATAAGTTTGGATGTTATATATGCAAATCCAAAGCAGTTTGCTGCATGATTGGATATAAATCCATATAACCCACCCTTCCCCTCAAGAATGTTTATAACCTCAGATGTTACAGGGTCGTGAGTAGGCCTTAACCTCTCAAATGTCTCTTTAAAAAGTATAACGGCCAATCGGTCTGTAAGTGCAAATGTAAGTATAACAGCCCCTATCATAAACAGGGCTGCTTTTGTATTGTTTTTATATATAAGATAAAAGACTGCAAATATGTAGATAGGAATTCCACTCCACTTGTTTGTAACAAGTAACATAAAATAGTCAGCAGCTTTGCATGAAAAGCCATTTATTGCATACAGCAACTCCCTGTCTATATTTATGATGTAATCAAGGAATTCCATTACAATTCTGCGTTAAGAGTTTTCCAAAGCAAATCCTTTAGCTCTTTTATACCCTCGTTTGCAACAGAAGAGATAAATATTGTAGGAATCTTTCTTGGCAAATGAACCTTAATCTCTTTCTTAAGTTCATCATCAAGCATATCAGACTTGGAAATGGCCAATATGCGTTGTTTGTCCAGTAACTCTGGATTAAACTTCTTAAGCTCTTTAAGAAGAATATTGTATTCTTTCTTTATGTCATCGCTGTCGGCTGGAACAAGGAACAATAGTACAGAGTTTCTTTCTATATGTCTTAAGAATCTGTGTCCTAATCCTTTACCTTCGCTGGCTCCCTCAATGATACCAGGTATGTCGGCCATAACAAAAGATTTGTCATCGTAATAGTTTACTATACCTACACTTGGCTCAAGTGTGGTAAACGCGTAATCTGCAATTTTAGGTTTTGCTGCAGATACGGTAGAAAGTAATGTAGATTTGCCGGCATTAGGGAATCCAACCAATCCAACATCTGCAAGAATCTTAAGTTCAAGAATAAACCACCCCTCTTCTCCACTTTCGCCTGGTTGTGCATACCTTGGAGTCTGGTTTGTTGCACTCTTGAAATTAGCATTGCCCAAACCGCCTCTTCCACCTTTAACAATAATTCTTTCCTCTCCCGGCTGTGTTATTTCAAACAGCACTTCGCCAGTTTCGGCATTTTTTGCTACTGTTCCAAGTGGTACATTCAGGTAGATGTCTTTACCGTTCTTGCCTTTACAAAGGTTGCCACTACCGCTCTCGCCATGTTCTGCTCTGGCGTGACGGTTATATTTAAGATGGATCAGTGTCCAAAATTGAGGATTGCCTCTAAGAATAATATGTCCTCCACGACCACCATCACCTCCGTCGGGACCCCCCTTAGGAACATATTTTTCTCTGTGTAGGTGCATAGAACCATTGCCTCCATTGCCAGAAGCAAGGAACATTTTTACATAATCTACAAAATTGGAACCTGCCATAATATACTATCCTATTAAATTGCTAATCTTGCCAAAGATTTCCTCTATTGAACCCTCGCCACAAATCTCATTGTATTTGTTTTGTTTGGTATAGTATGCAATCAGTGGCTCTGTCTTTGCGTGATATGTGTCAATTCTATTCTGAATTATATCATCCGCAGCATCATCTTTTCTCCCCTCTATCTGGGCTCTGTGTTGGATCCTGTCAAAAACAACCTTGTCGCTTATGATAATGGAAATAACCTTATCTACTTGCTCATTGTTTTCTGCAAGCATTTTATCCAATATCTCTGCTTGTGCAGTTGTTCTTGGAAAACCGTCAAAGATGAAACCGTCTACATGTGGATGGGAATTGATTTTTTGTTTGATCATCTCTACAACCACACTGTCTGGTACAAAATTTCCGTTGTCAATAAGTCTTTTTGCCAATTGGCCAATTTCTGTT
>JAFYMJ010000119.1 GCA_017556665.1 Bacteroidales bacterium | reverse complement strand
GGCTAAGGCTTTCTATATATGGCGTAGATGAAAATGAGGGAGAAAGAGCTCTTAATGAACAAATTACAAAGCTAAAACCACTTATCGGTGAAGCTATATATGGAGAGGGTACAGATTCTCTAGAAAAGGTTATATTGGAAAAACTTGCTCAAAACGGCGAGACACTATCTGTAGCAGAATCTTGCACAGGAGGTATGTTGTCACACCTTATTACCGCTGTACCTGGTGCCTCAAAAGTCTTTTATGGAGGTATAATTTCATACGACAACAGCGTGAAAGAGAATGTATTGGGTGTAGAGAAGAATGTTCTGGAAGAGTATGGAGCTGTAAGTAAAGAGTGTGTGGAACAGATGGCTATAGGTGCCAGAAAGGCTTTGAATACAACATATGCCATAGCAACTTCCGGTATTGCCGGCCCTTCTGGTGGTACTCCCGACAAACCTGTAGGAACTGTATGGATTGGCTTTGCCAGCAAAGATAAAGTTTGCTCAATAAAATACAGTTTCAAAGGCAGTAGAGCTGTAAACATTCAGAGATTTGCTTCTAACGCATTGAATTTCTGCAGATTGAACATAAAATAACTAAAATATAAAAACATGAAAAACAAACTTATGGTTGCAGCAGCAACTCTAACATCATTAACAGCAATGGTTTCATGCAATAACACTCCTACCCTAACAAAAGATGAGATAGCTTTACAGAAAGTTGATTCTCTGTTCACAGAAAGATATGCTCCACAACCTAACCCAGGTGGTGCTGTATTGATTCTTAAAGGTGATTCTATAATCTTTGACAAAGGATATGGTATTGCAGATACAGAACTTAACACTCAAATAGATGGCAATACATTCTTCAATATTGCATCTGTTTCCAAACAATTTACAGCAGTTGCAATATTAAAGCTTGCTCAAGATGGTAAATTAGATATCAACAAGAGCATTTATGATGTACATCCTAATGTGAATAAATACCTTCCTAAAGACAAAAACGTATTTAAAGGTGTTACAGTTGCACATTTGATGTCTCACGCTTCTGGTATTCCAGATTCAAGACCTAGAACAGACAGAAATTTTGTTCTTACCTGTACAGATATGCAATCCATTGAGTACATGAAAGACTTAAAAGAGCTAAAATTTGAGCCAGGTACACAATACGATTATCAAAACCCAACATTCCAATTGCTATATGTAATGATTGAATCTCTATCTGGTATGCCATTTGAGCAATATATGAAAGAGAACATCTTTACTCCAGCAGGTATGGATGAGACTGTATATTTCCAGGCAGATAGAGAAATCCCAAGAATGTCACACGGATATATTCCTCAAAATGATACAATTCCAGCAGAAGAGAAAGTATTCAGACAATACGATTACGGTGAGGAAAGTTTCTTTGCAACCAAAGCAGATGGTGGAATTTATACATCAACCCATGAATTTGCAAAATGGGAGAAAGCACTTAGAAACAACACTATCTTAAATGCAGAAACAACTCAAGCGGCTCATTCTCCACAAAATAACGTGAGTGGAAGCGAATTCTGCTCATACCAAAACAGCCCATACACTTCTTACGGATATGGATGGTTTATTGAGGATCAACCTGGTATGCCTAGAAAAGTATACCATACAGGTGATAATGGAGGATATCAAATCTATGCTGCCAGATTCCCAGAGAAAGATTTGCTATTCTTAGTGTTTGAGAACAGAAATGATTACAGCAGATGGAAAATGGCTGAAAAATTGGATGCCATTGCTAAAGAGGCTGGTTGGTTAGACTAATCAAATCACTAAATAAAAAAGCAAAGAGAGTGACCATCAAAGGTGACTCTCTTTTCATTTTATATATTTCCACCATTCCACACACAGACATGGCAGCATGTTTATAAAACTTTATTGAAAGTATATGAGTTAGCTTGTGCCGTAGGCATTATAACCATATCATTTATATTTACATGTGGTGGACATTTTACCATATACATTATGGCATCAGCTACATCCATTGCAGTAAGTGGAGTAAAACCTTTATAAACATTATCGGCTCTGTTAACATCACCTTTAAAGCGAACTAAAGAGAACTCTGTTTCAACTGCACCTGGACAAATTTGCGAAACACGTATTCCATAAGGCAATAAATCTATTCTCATCCCTTTAGTAAGTGCATCAACAGCGTGTTTGGTAGCACAATAAACATTACCATTGGCATATGCCTCCTTTCCTGCTATTGAACATAGATTAACAATATGGCCACATTTACGCTCTATCATGTACTTTGAAACACACTTGGTTACATATAATAAACCCTTAATGTTAGTATCAATCATTCTCTCCCAATCATCCAAAACTCCATCCTGCACAGGGTTCAACCCAACAGCCAAGCCAGCATTATTGACAAGAATCTCAATACTTTGCCATTGCTCAGGTAAATTCCCCAAATATTGTTCTACTTCATTACAAGATCTTACATCAAATGACAATGCAAGTGTTTCCGTTCCATATTGAGTTTTTAACTTAGAAGCTAATTCTTGCAATCTCTCCTCTCTACGCCCTGTAATAATCAATTTATATCCTTCCTTTGCCATAAGAATTGCAACAGCCTCTCCTATTCCAGATGTTGCACCAGTCACTAATGCTATCTTTCCCATAATTATTATACTGCATTTAAAGAAAGCCCTCTGGTATCAAACCAAAGGGCTAAAAATTATATTATT
>JAFYMJ010000118.1 GCA_017556665.1 Bacteroidales bacterium | reverse complement strand
TTGAAGTAATAGTAGAAGCGGTAATAGCGTCAATGTCACCACCATCTTTTGTAACAACCAAGCCTTTCTCGCCAGGGTTTCTGCCATTGAATTGAGTAATGAAATGACTTGTTGCATCATCAATTTTAGCACCAAGACCTGGAGTCTCTGCATGTGAAATTACTGAAGTGTTAACAACAGCACCCTCTGGAGTAAAACCAACCATTACAATGATTGTTCCTCCAAAACCTTTAGAAGTAGATGCCTCAACTGCATAACCAACAATTTGGCCATCTTTCTTAGCTGGATAAATAGTAGCTACTTTACCATCAACATCCACTGTATATTTTTCCTCTGATGGAGCATTGTTGAATTCTGGAACAACTCCACCAATTGCAGCATTGATTTTAGCTGTTTGGGCAGCCGCAATAGGCTCCTCTGTAACAGCATATATACCACCTAAAGCTGCGGAAGCTATCAAACACACTGTAAAAAGTGTGATAACCATATTTTTAAAACTTGATTCTATAGCCATTATTTTCCAAATCTTTTAGGTTTACAATACATGTTAATTAACGGAACTGTTGCATTCATAATTAGAATTGCAAAAGAGATTCCCTCTGGATAAGCACCAAACTGACGGATAAGAACTGTTAGGACACCAATACCAACACCAAAGATAATCATACCTTTTGTTGACATAGGTGATGTAACATAGTCAGTTGCCATAAAGATAGAACCAAGTAACATACCACCTGTTAGCATTGTAAAGATTGGATCTGTAAACTGGTCTGGATTACATAACCAAAGAATACCAGAAAGAACAATAGCACCAGCCCACACAGACAAAGTGATAGTAGGTCTGATTACTCTTCTAACAAGCAAGTAGATAAAGCCTAATAGAAGTGCAATTGCTGAAATCTCACCGGCTGAACCAATTCTTACAAATAACATTTGAGTGTATGAGAAGTTGTTTGCTGCAAAAATCTCTGGTAATGTCATTCCTTTTGCCAAACTCTCTTTTACTACTGCTAGAGGAGTTGCACCACTGGCAGCATCAAGAGCCTCTACTGAACCAAAGAAAGACTCAGGTGTAGTCCATGTTGTCATAGCTACAGGGAATGAAATCAATAAGAATACACGACCTACCAAGGCAGGGTTAAACAAGTTTTGTCCTAAACCACCAAAACTCATCTTTGCAATACCAATTGCAACAATACAACCAATAACCATAATCCACCAAGGCAATCCTGCAGGAACGTTTAAAGCAAGTAAAATACCTGTTACAACAGCAGAATAATCGCAGATTGTAGGTTTGGTTTTCATCATATATTTTGCAATAATATACTCAACAGCAACACAAGCAAGCACTCCAATTAGAGTTAATTTGATTGCAGCCAAGCCAAAGCAATATATAGAAACCGCTACAGAAGGAAGTAATGCAATTACCACATCCCTCATTAAGCTTTGGGTACTCTCCTTCCCATGAATATGTGGAGAAGGTGATACAAGCAGTTTTTTCATTTTATATACTTTAATTTTTAAATCCGTTGATTATTTTTTTGGGCGGCTACGCATAATTTTAATTACGTTTCCTTTAGCTAATCTAATTGTATCCAATAGTGGAATATATGCAGGACATGTGTATTGGCAACAACCGCACTCAATACAATCATATACCTTGTTAGCCTCTAAATCGTCCATACGTCCAACTCTACCTAATTTGTTAAGTAGGAATGGCTCAAGACCCATAGGACAAGCCTCTGCACATTTACCACATCTGATACAGTTGCTCTCTGGTTTTCTCTTTGTTTGAGCCTCTGTAAGGAACAAAACAGAAGATGAACCTTTAAGAGTTGGAGCATCAAGGTTAGCCATAGCTTTACCCATCATAGGACCACCACTGATAACTTTAGCAGCATTCTCTGGCATACCACCAACAGCCTCTATAATCTTGCTGATAGGGGTACCAACTCTGTGTTTAAAGTTCTTCTGCTCTTTGCTGCACTCACCAGTTACAGTCAAAATACCTTCAAACAAAGGTTTGTTTTTCTGAACTGCCTCATACACAGCTAAAGCTGTACCAACGTTTTGAACAACAGCACCTGTATCAATAGGTAGACCCATAGAAGGAACTTGTCTTCCAACTACTGCGTCAATAAGTTGTTTCTCACCACCTTGTGGATATTTTTTCTTAAGAGTTAGAATCTCTATTTGAGGATACTCTTTAGCCTTTTGCTGCATTACTTTAATAGCCTCTGGCTTGTTCTCCTCAATACCAATGAAACCTTTGGTTACATTTAGAGCTTTCATCATAATAGCTGCACCAATAAGCACTTGCTCAGGCATCTCTATTAAAACTCTATAGTCACTTGTCAGATAAGGCTCGCACTCTGCACCATTGATAATCAAGAACTCAGCTTTTTTACCTGGAGGAGGAGAAAGTTTTACATTGGTTGGGAATGTTGCACCACCCAAACCAACAACACCACACTCTTTGATTTTCTCAATAATCTCTTTAGCCTCTAACTTAATCTCTTTTTCAATTTTATCTGAGCGGTCAATAGTATCAACCCACTCATCACCCTCTACTGTAATTACTACAGCTTTGCAAGGGTTACCTGCCAAATCTTTGATGGTTTCAATACCTTTAACTGTACCAGAAACGCTTGAGTGTACCGGTGCAGAAATAAAACCATTGGCATTGGCAATAAGTTGTCCAACCTTTACTTTATCTCCAGCAGCAACTATAGGCTCTGCAGGAGCTCCTAAATGCTGGCCCATTGAAATATATGCCACTTCCGGAATTGGGAAGTTTTCAATAGCAGCATTAGCAGAAATTTTGCTGTCGTTAGGATGAACACCACCTAATGAAAATGTCTTCATATATGTTTAATGATTTTTCCTTGTTATTAATTATTTTCTGCTGGTTTTACCTCTGGTGCAGCAACTGGCTCAACTGGTTTTGCCTCTGTAGCAGGAGCTGGAGCCGGAGCCGGAGCAGCTGGTTTAGCAGGTTTTGGAGGGAAATTTACAGCGTGGATTGCACCTGTAGGACACTCAGCCACACACTTGGTACATAGTTTACATTTTGTAAAGTCTATGTATGCAACATTGTTCTCTACGGTTATTGCTCCAAATGGACAAATCTTAGCACATTTGCCACAACCTATACATGCTGCTTTACATGCTTTTCTGGCAACTGCACCTTTATCTTTGTTTATGCAAGACACATAAACTCTTCTATCCTTTACACCTTTGTTTCTAAGTTCAATAACACCTTTAGGACAAGCTTTTGCACAAGCGCCGCAACCTGTACATTTATCTTGATCCACTACTGGAAGACCAGTTTGAGGGTCAATGCTAATTGCATCAAAGTTACAAGCTTTTGTACAGTCACCATGACCTAAACAACCATATTTACAATCTGTATCACCACAGTAAAGTGCACTCATTGCCGCACATGTAGCAATACCATCGTATTGGTTAACTTTTGGTCTGTTAGCGCAAGTTCCATTACATCTGACAACTGCGACCATTGGTGCTTTCTCTGCAACTTGGAAACCAAGTGCATCTGCTACTTTCTTCATAGTAGCATTTCCACCTACAGGGCAGAAAAGATTATCAAGATTTTCAGCTTTTGTACAAGCCTCTGCAAAAGCTCTACAACCTGCCTGACCGCAACCACCG
>JAFYMJ010000117.1 GCA_017556665.1 Bacteroidales bacterium | reverse complement strand
GTCAATTATTGGCCGTATGCAGGAATTATAACAGGTGGGCTGGGTGCACTTGTAATGCTGGAATGTTCATATGTGTTTCCTGTTATAATTGCCATAACACTTGGAGTTCTAACAAGGGTTTTAGTTACTGGAGCCCTGCATGAGGATGGGCTTGCAGATTTTTTTGACGGTTTTGGCGGCGGTACATCAAAAGAGAAAATTCTATCAATAATGAAAGATTCCCATATTGGCAGCTACGGTGTTATAGCGCTTATATTCTACTTTACCATTATTGTAGGAGTGTTGGCTTCTTTTCCTGTCCCTATGGCTGCTACTCTATTTTTGTGTGGTGATATCTTGTGCAAGTTTATTGCAAGCAACATAGTAAATGTGCTGCCATATGCCAGAGCAGAAGAAGAGAGTAAGAATAAACTCATATATAATTTTATTCCTGACAACATTATAGTTGTAAATCTTCTTTTTGTTACCCTATTGTTTGGAGTGTGTTATAAAGCAGTATTGCCAGTGAGTCTCTCATATGCTGTATTTGTTCCAATTTTTGTATTTATTGCACTGGTTTCATATATAAAAAGAAAGATTGGAGGGTACACAGGTGACTGTTGTGGTGCTGTATTTCTAATTTGTGAAATCTCATTCTACATAGCCAGCCTGGCTTTGGTAAGAGGATATTTATATTTGATGTTATGATAGTTTATCTTGTAAGACATACATCTGTAAATGTTCCAAAAGGGGTATGCTACGGGCAAACAGATGTTCCACTTAATGATACTTTTCCTATTGAGGCAGCCTCTGTAAAGGAAAACCTGTCCAATATTGGAGATGATTGGGACGGAGTATATTGCAGTCCGCTCAGCAGGTGTGTCAAACTTGCACATTTTTGTGGCTATACCAATGCTCTTCCCGACAACCGGGTAAAAGAGATGAATTTTGGAGAGTGGGAGATGCAGCCTTTTAATGAGATTAAGGATCCCCGTATTGAGGAGTGGTACAATGATTATCTTAGAGTAAGGACTACAGGGGGAGAGTCATTTGAGGATCAGTTCAATAGAGTGAAGGAGTTCTTGATGGAGAAAAAATTGTCGGGGAAGAAAAAGATTCTGGTATTTGCCCACGGAGGTGTTCTGATTTGTGCCAAAATACTTGCAGGGATGATAGATCCTAAAGAGGCATTCTCACATCTGGACAATTATGGCTCGGTAATTAGAGTGGAGATATAAAAAAATAGGGGAGAGTTTAAAACCTTTCCCCTATGTTGTAATTGTTTCTCTCTTTGGAATTTCTGCTGACAAGCTCTGCAAGGAATCCGGTAAGGAACAGTTGTGTACCTATAAGGAGTGCTACAAGAGCTATATAGAAAAGAGGCTGTTCTGTAACTGCTCTGAACTTTAATCCTTGAGCCTGGCAAACCAGTTTTTCTATAATCAGCCATATTGTAATTACAAATCCGGCAAAGAATGTGGCAGAGCCAATAAGGCCAAAGAAATGCATTGGCTTTTTCCCAAATTTGGCAAGAAACCACAGACTCATCAAATCAAGGTATCCGTTTACAAATCTCTCAAGACCAAATTTGCTCTTTCCAAATTTGCGGGCCTGATGTTTTACAACTTTCTCGCCAATTTTTGTAAACCCTGCATTTTTGGCAAGATACGGAATGTATCTGTGCATCTCTGAGTACACTTCAATATTCTTTACTACAACATTCCTGTATGCCTTAAGGCCGCAGTTCATGTCGTGCAATTTAATTCCGGTTACCCATCTTGCAGTGGCATTGTATATTTTTGAAGGGATATTCTTTGTAAGTTTACTGTCGTAACGTTTCTTTTTCCATCCACTTACAAGATCATAACCCTCTTTTACAATCATATCGTACAACTCTGGAATTTCATTTGGATTGTCTTGAAGGTCTGCATCCATTGTTATTACAACATCACCTTGTGCAGCTTCAAATCCACAATACAGTGCTGCTGATTTTCCATAATTCCTTCTAAAGGAGATCCCTTTTATGTATGGTCTTGTTTTGGCCAGTTCCTTAATGGTTTCCCAAGATCCGTCTGTACTGCCATCATTGACCATAATAACCTCATAAGAGAATTTTCTTGGTTCAAGAGCTTTCTCTATTTGGGAGATGAGTTCAGGAAGGGATTCCTTTTCGTTCAAAAGTGATATTACAATTGAAATATCCATATTCTGTTACTCTTGCTCTTGATTAAATTGGGACTCGGTAAAAGGGTTGGTCTTTTTTGTGTAGTTGGAAACTATTGAACTTACGATTGCACCAAATATGGTCAAATAAATCAATTGTCCAAACATTACATATGTTGAATAGTTGTTGAATATCTTCATTACCATAGCTTTTGTCTGCTCTGTGTATGCTGGAGAAGATTCCATCATCTGTCTTGTCTGCTCAATACCTATTCTGGTTTGTTCAGTAAAGATGAACTCCAATGAAACATATGCAAAGCATGCACATACTATAGAAGAGAACATGCATACAATAAAACCGTATACAAAGCTTTTTCCGTATGAGATTGTATCGTAATAGCTTGAATATTTTTTCATTAGCCAGTATAACAAGTAGATGCTGCCACCAAATTTTGCAAGCCATATTACAATTCCAAGAATAAAATTGGTTGACATTCCTGTTTTGGCATCTGTCAAAATGCCAGAAATAAGGGTTGCAATTATTGTTATAGAAGATAATATCAATCCATCAATTGCGGCAAGTTGCCATTTGTTCTGAGATTCCATATACGTAAATTATATTATAATAATGTGTACAGCAAAGATAGAAATTATTGGTAAAATTTTATACCTTTGTACGCTTATTTTATATATAGGTTCCATAGTGGAATCTTATTGGATTGAAATTTAAACTATGCACGTGTTGTAAGCGTGCTGTAAAAATATAAGAAAATGATAAACGTTACATTTCCAGATTCAAGTGTTCGTCAGTTCAATAAGGGCGTTACAGGTTTAGAGATTGCTAAAAGTATCAGCCCAAGATTGGCGCAAGATGTATTGGCTATTACAGTAAATGATACTGTATATGATTTATTGAGACCTATTAACCAAGATTGTACAATCAAATTACATAAATGGGAAGACCAAGAGGCTAAGCAGACCTTCTGGCACTCATCTTCTCACCTTATGGCAGAGGCTTTGGAGAGTTTGTATCCAGGAATCAAATTTGGTATTGGACCAGCTATTGAGACTGGTTTCTACTACGATGTAGATTTGGGAGAGAAGAGCATTACCGAGGCAGACCTAAAGAAGATTGAGGATAAGATGATTGAGCTTGCCAGACAAAAAGAGGTGTTTGTAAGAAAAGATATCTCTAAAGAGGAGGCTATGGCTACTTATACTGCAAAAGGTGATGAGTACAAGTGTGATCTAATCAGCAACTTGGAGGATGGTACCATTACATTCTACACTAACGGTAATTTTACAGATTTGTGTAGAGGACCTCACTTGGTTGACACTTCTGTTATTAAAGCAGTTAAACTTACCTCTATTGCAGGTGCATATTGGAGAGGAGATGAGAAAAATAAAATGCTTACCCGTATTTACGGTGTAACATTCCCTAAAAAATCTATGCTTGACGAGTATCTTCAAATGATTGAGGAGGCTAAGAAGAGAGATCATAGAAAATTAGGAAAAGAGTTGGAGTTGTTTGCTTTCTCTCAAAGAGTTGGTGTTGGTTTGCCTTTGTGGTTGCCAAGAGGTGCAGCTTTGCGTGAGAAATTGGAGAACTTCCTAAAATCTGTGCAAAAAGCACATGGTTATTTGCCAGTGATTACCCCTCATATTGGTCAAAAGGAGTTGTATGTAACTTCTGGTCACTATGCAAAATATGGTGCTGATTCTTTCAGACCAATTACTACACCACAAGAGGGAGAGGAGTTCCTTTTAAAACCAATGAACTGTCCTCACCACTGTGAGATTTACAAGACAAAACCTCGTTCATATAAAGATCTTCCAATTAGATTTGCAGAGTTTGGTACAGTTTACCGTTATGAGCAAAGTGGTGAGTTGCACGGTCTTACAAGAGTAAGAGGATTTACTCAAGATGATGCACACTTGTTTGTTAGACCAGACCAGTTGAAAGATGAGTTCTGTAAAGTTATTGATATTGTACTTTATATTTTTAAGACTCTTAAGTTTGACAAATTTACAGCACAGGTGTCTTTGAGAGATAAAGTTAACAGAAGCAAGTACATTGGCTCAGAGGAGAACTGGGAGAAGGCAGAGAATGCTATTATAGAGGCTGCTCAAGAGAAAGGCCTTGATACAATTGTAGAGTATGGTGAGGCTGCTTTCTATGGCCCTAAACTTGACTTTATGGTTAAGGATGCCATTGGAAGAAAATGGCAGCTTGGTACAATTCAGGTAGATTACAATCTTCCAGAGAGATTCGATTTGGAGTACACTGGTGCAGATGACAAGAAGTACCGTCCAATTATGATCCACAGAGCACCATTTGGTTCTATGGAGAGATTTGTGGCAGTATTGTTGGAGCACACAGGTGGCAAATTGCCTCTATGGTTGGCACCTGATCAGGTTGTTTTACTTCCTGTAAGTGAAAAATATAACGATTTTGCAAAAAAAGTTTGTAATTTGCTGAATAATTCCGATATTCGCGCCTCAATTGACGACCGTAATGAAACTATCGGTAAGAAGATTAGAGAGAATGAGTTAAAGAGAATGCCTTTCCAACTGATTGTCGGTGAGAAAGAGGCATCCTCTAACTCGGTTTCTGTGCGTAAACAGGGTGGTGAAGATTTGGGAGCTATGCAGGTAGAGGATTTCATCAAACTTATAAAAGACGAAATAAACGCACAATTGTCACAATAGTTGAGACTATTAACAAAATATAATTTTTAACTTTTTTAGGAGGACAATTTTATCGCAACACCTTTTAAACCCAATTCAGGAGGATTTGTTAAGAAAACAAATGCACCTGCACAAAATAATAATCCACAACCTCGTGGCCAGAAAAAAGAGGATGGACACAGAGTGAACGAAGAGATCAGATCTCCTCAAGTTCGTGTAGTGGGTGATAATGTGCCTGAACAAAAAGTTTATACTCTACAAGAGGCCATGAGAATGGCAGAGGAGTTAGAGTTGGACTTAGTGGAAATTTCTCCAAATGCTGTTCCGCCTGTTTGTAAGATTATTGATTATCAAAAATTCTTGTACCAACAGAAGAAGAAAGCTAAAGAGATGAAGGCCAATGCGAGCAAGATTGTTATTAAAGAGATACGCTTTGGCCCTAATACAGATGAGCATGATTTCCAGTTTAAACTTAAACACGCTCAAAGTTTCTTGGAAGAGGGCTCAAAAGTAAAAGCATATGTATTCTTTAAAGGACGTTCAATATTGTTCTCTGAGCAAGGTGAAAAATTGTTGTTGAGATTTGCTGTTGAACTTGAAGATTACGGCAAGGCAGAGCAAATGCCAAAACTTGAGGGCAAGAGAATGATAATGATGATTGCTCCAAACAAAAAGAAATAGAAACTAACTTATTTACTAACTAAAAATATTTTAAGCAATGCCTAAGATGAAGACCAATTCCGGTGCCAAAAAGCGTTTCCAGCTTACCGGATCGGGTAAAGTAAAAAGAAAGCACGCTTTCAAAAGTCACATTTTGACTAAAAAGACAACTAAGCAAAAAAGAAATCTGACTTATTCAGCAGTTTGTACATCTGCAGATGAGAAAAGAGTAAAAGAACTTATTTTAGCTTAATTATTTATTAACCGAGTGAACAGCAGAACAAGTTTCTTAATGGAGAAGAACGCTGGCACTCATAAAACATTATTGTATGCCAAGATCGGTAAATTCGGTAGCATCAAGAGCTCGCCGTAAAAAGATTCTTAAACAGACCAGAGGTAACTTCCTTGCCAGAGCTAATGTATGGACAGTTGCTAAAAACACCTACGAGAAAGGTTTAACTTACGCTTACAGAGACCGTAAAGCTAAAAAGAGAACATTCCGTGCTTTGTGGATTCAAAGAATTAACGCTGCTGCGCGTGTACACGGTATGAATTATTCTCAATTCATTGGTAAATTAGCTAAAAACAATGTAGGCCTAAACCGTAAAGTTCTTGCAGACCTTGCAATGAATAATCCACAGGCGTTTGAGGCTATTATTAATTCAGTAAAATAAATAGGATAAACTAAGAGGGGTTGAATACAGATTTCTTAAAAAATAGATGGTTTAAATTTGCTTTGTATGGAGGTTTATATCTCCTATGGGTAATATGGTTGGGAAATTATTGGTGGCTTTTGGGTTTAGCAGTAATTTTTGACATATATGTTACCAAAAAAGTTAAATGGGCCTTCTGGAGCAGGAAATCTAAAAACGGAAAAAAGAGTGCTTTAGTAGAGTGGACAGATGCATTGGTTTTTGCTATTGTTGTAGCCACTTTCATAAGAATATTTTTCTTTGAAGCATACACAATCCCAACTTCTTCAATGGAGAAGACATTAAGGGTTGGAGATTATCTTTTTGTAAGTAAAATTCATTATGGACCAAGAGTCCCACAAACCCCAATATCGTTTCCTTTGGTGCATAATGTAATGCCTATATTTGGAGGTGAGTCTTATTCACAGATCATTTCCAATGATTACAGAAGACTTAAGGGTCTTTCAAAGGTAGAAAGGGACGATATAGTAGTATTTGGTTTTCCGCATGGAGACACTATCCTTAAAGCGGCACCAATGGATGATTACTACACCCACGTTAGGATTAACGGAAGGGCTTATACAGAAAAAATGTATGGACCTATAGTTGTAAGACCTAACGATAAAAAAGACAATTATGTTAAAAGATGTGTAGCAATTGCCGGTGATACTTTAAGTGTTGTCAACGGTAAGGTAATAGTTAACGGAATACCTCAAAAGGATATTGAAGGAATTCAGAACACCTATACCGTTTATACAAATGGAACAACTATTAACCCTAAGGTTATGCAGAAGTTGGACATTAACCCAGATGATTACTATTATGATTCATCACTTCCAGGTTATCCAGCCCTGCCACTTACACAAGAAGCTTACAAGCAAGTTGTAGCAATGGTTAATGTTGTTGAGGTTAGACAAAATATTGATGTTTACCCTCCAGAGTATCCGGATTCTCCTATAATGCTTTTCCCATTTAGTGAGAATTACAAGTGGACCAGAGATAATTATGGTCCAATATGGATCCCAAAAGCTGGAGCAACAACAGAGATAAATGCCAATAATTACCACCTGTATCAAAGGATAATTACTGCTTACGAGGGAAATACCTTTGAGGTGAAAGATGGCAAGATTTATATAAATGGCCAACAAAGTAATACCTATACTTTTAAACAGGATTATTACTTTATGATGGGAGACAACAGACATAATTCACTGGACTCCCGATATTGGGGTTTTGTCCCAGAGGACCATATAGTTGGAACACCTGCTATCATTTGGTTTTCAACAGATAAAAATAAATCGTTCCCATCTAATATACGTTGGAACAGGTTGTTTAACTTTATATAAAAACATTTGTATTTTTACAAAAAAAAAAGGATATTTGCATCCTCATAATTGAATAATATTAAAAACGCATATACAAAATGGCAAGAGTTTGTCAAGTAACAGGTAAAAAGAGAGTGATTGGAAACAACGTTTCTCACTCTAAGCGTCGTACAAAACGTGAGTTTGCTCCAAACTTAAAAACTAAAAGATTTTGGTTAGAGGAGGAGAATAGATTTGTAACTCTAAAAGTATCAGCAGCTGGTATCAGAAACATTCACAAAAATGGTTTGGCAGCTACACTTAAGAGTGCTCAAGAGAAAGGTTTAATTAACTTAGTATAATATATTCATAGATATGGCAAAGAAAGGTAACAGAGTTCAAGTAATTTTAGAGTGTACTGAACAAAGAGAGAGTGGTGTACCAGGAATGTCTAGGTATATTACTACAAAGAACAAAAAGAACACAACTCAAAGATTGGAGCGCAAAAAGTATAATCCTTTCCTAAAGAAAGTTACTGTGCACCGTGAGATTAAATAATTTTTAAAAGTTTTAAGAAATGGCAAAGAAAGCGGTAGCATCATTTAGTGGTGACAAATCACAACTTAGAAACTATGTTAAATGTATTCGTATGGTAAAATCTGATAAAACAGGTTCATACGCTTTTAACGAGGAGATGGTTCACGTACAAGAGGTGAAAGATTTTTTCGCAAAGAAATAATTGCGTAGAATTACATATAAATAAAGGGTAGCTTGTATAAGTTACCCTTTATTTTTTTGCTCTATCTGCGTCATTTATTCAAGTTTGCTATTTTTCTATTGTATCTTAATTTGTACATTTGTAAGTTATTAATCAATAAAAACAATTATGGCATTTTTTGGATTGTTTGGAAAGAAATCTAAAGAAGAGAAAGAGTCTTTGGATAGTGGTTTGCAAAAAACCAAAACTGGTATTTTTGAGAAATTGTCAAGAGCAATAGTAGGTAAATCTACAATTGATGCTGATGTTTTGGATGGAATAGAAGAGGCTCTTATTGCATCAGATTTGGGTGTTGAGACAACTCTAAAAATAGTTGACAGTCTTCAGGAGAGAGTAAAGAAAGATAAATTTATGAATACAGAAGAGCTTCACTCTATTCTAAGAGAAGAGATTGAGGCCCTATTGAATATCAATCATGCTGATGAGGGTGAGGCAGAGGAGAGTG
>JAFYMJ010000116.1 GCA_017556665.1 Bacteroidales bacterium | reverse complement strand
TACTATGGCTTCGGCTGACTTCTCGCAGTTCGTTGTTACTACTTGCCTCTTGGCTCGTCTGCGAGACCTCCCCAGATAAGAACATGCTCTTTCCGCCTTATGCCTGCCGCATTTACCCACATGTATTCCGAATGACTATTGGGCTTTGATTTCACGTGCAATCTCACCCTACATGTAGGCCTTATATGCGATTTCTGTCCGTCAGGCCAGACTTTTGCCGCCGGCTTCCTTCAGATTCCACCTCACGATGGACACCCTTGCCATTGGCTATATGCTTCCCGTCATTAGGGCGCATTAGGGACTTTCACCCGTTAGAACATGCCCATGCTGGGCGTACACAAAAATTAGGGTGACCTTTTGGCCACCCTAATTGGTATATTGTAAGGAATACTTCAAATTGTTATTTGGTAACTCTCTCCAACCATTTAACCATACCCCACATAACACCCATAGAAACTAGACAAACTGCAAGGAATACAACCCAACATTGCCAGATTGGCCATGCATTATACATAACAGGACCAACCCACAACATCAAGTTTCCAATAGCTGTTGCACATAGCCATAGACCTTGACATAGACCTAACATACTCTTAGGAGCAACTTTAGATACAAATGACAAACCAAGTGGAGAAATGAACAACTCAGCAACTGTCAAGAAGAAGTAAGTTAAAATTAACACCCATGGGCCAGCTTTAATACCCTCTTTAGCAGCTGCTGACATATTTCTGAAATCCTCACCTGAAGGATAGTTTTGCATGTATGAATAGATAGCAAGGAATACGAATGCCAAACCAGCAATACCCATACCGTAAGCAATCTTCTTAGGTGTAGAAATCTCTTTGCCTTTCTTAGCCAATGCACCAAAAATAAACATTACAATTGGAGTCAACACAATTACAAAGAATGGGTTAACTGCTTGCCAAATCTCTGGAGCAATAGTAGAAGTATCAGCAAAGTCTCTAGCGAACAAAGATAGAGAAGCACCATTTTGGTGGAATGAGAACCAGAAGAAGATAACAATACCTAAAACTGCAAACAAAGCATACATTCTTTGTTTGATCTCTTTAGCCATTGCAGCTTTCTCCTCTGCAGTATATTGTACAGAAGCAGCAGCCTCTTTCTTTGCAGGAGTAGGGAATATTTTCTTGGTTGCAATAAAGATTACAAGAGAAATAAGCATTGCAACTACAGAAGCAATGAATGAGTAGTGAATACCTGTGTTGAATACATCAAGATAAGTAGAGCAGAAATCAGTAAGATTCTCTGTTACTGTACCACCAACAGCAGTTACCAACTCTTGCAAGTTTTGCAATTTCTCTGCAGCAATGTTTGCACCCTCATTAATGTACTCGTGACATAAAGCAGGAAGATCTGCGTTATACTTAAGCGCATGCTTACCTAACCACCAAGCTCTTAGATATGGAGCAATGAATGGAGCAATAAGACCACCAATATTAATGAACACATAGAAAATTTGGAAACCAGAATCTCTCTTGTCTTTAGCAATTTTAAGAGCCTCTGGGCCTTGTTTTGCAGCATCAGCCTCAAAGTTATCATACATTTGGCCAACAATTGCTTGCAAGTTACCTTTGAATAAACCATTACCAAAAGCAATTAGGAATAGAGCCAAACATGTAACAGCCAATAGCCATGTAGAATTTTGAGGAGTAGCCAAAATTGGAATAGACAACACTACATAACCGGTAGCCATAATAACCAAACCAGTCATAATGGTACCCTTATAGTTTCTTGTTCTGTCTGCAATCAAACCACCAATTAAACTTAGAACGTAGATTCCAGAATAGAAGAATGAATAGATAAGTGTTGCATTCTCATCTGCCAAACCAAATTTAGAACATAGGAAAAGAGTTAGAACCGCGTTCATAATATAGTAGCCAAAACGCTCACCCATATTACTTAATGCAGCTGCCAACAATCCTTTAGGATGATTTTTAAACATAGAATTAAGTATTTTAAATTAGTAATAGTTTACACAAAAAGTAACATAATTTACAAAGATAAAAATATTTGGCATTTATTTCTAACTGCACTGCTATTTTTAGCTATCTTTGTGACTGTTATGGATAAAGTTGCTGTAGTAATATTAAACTGGAACGGAAAAGCGATGCTAAAAGAATACCTTGCACCGCTAATTTCCCATACCCCCACCTGCATAACAACAAACAGCAACCTTAAAGGAAACAATGTTTCAATTATTATCGCCGACAATAATTCTACAGATGGTTCTGTGGAATGGGTAAAAGAGAATTACTCCAACATCCGCATCATTGAACTTGACCAGAATTACGGCTTTACAGGGGGATACAACAGAGCACTGCAGCAAGTTCAGGCAGAGTATTTCATTCTTCTCAATTCAGATATTCTTGTTCCCGACGGCTGGTTACAACCCCTTGTAACTTTTATGGATTCAAATAAAGGAGCCGGAATATGCCAACCCAAAATGCTATCTCTTACACAACATCTCTCCATAGCCAACTCAGGTAAAGGGGAGGAAGAATTTGAGTACGCAGGGGCAGCTGGTGGATTCATTGACAGATGGGGATTCCCTTTTTGTCGGGGAAGGGTAATCTCTACAATAGAAAAAGATTCAGGACAGTACAACTCCCCTATGCAGGTATTCTGGGCATCAGGAGCATGTATGATGGTAAGAAGTTCTGTATGGAATAATTTGGGAGGACTTGACGAGAGTTTCTTTGCCCATATGGAAGAGATTGATTTCTGCTGGAGAGCCCAACTTAGCGGATATGAGGTTTGGGCTGTACCAGAAAGCTTTGTATACCATCTTGGTGGAGGTACTCTTCCAAACAATTCACCAAGAAAATTATTCTTCAACTACAGAAACAATCTTCTGATGCTATATAAAAATCTCCCTGTAAATGAGGGATGGGAAGCTTTTGGATATAAGAAGTTCAACAGGGATATTTTTATATTCATTAGAATGTGCATAGACGGATTAACAGCAGCAGTTTACACATTGCAAGGCAAATTCTCATTTACAGCAGCAGTATTCAAAGCACATAAAGCATACAGAGAAATGAAAAAGAATGCGGTCATTACCCAATTGGACAATAACCGCACCCATAAACCTGTAGGGATTGCTCCTCTAAGTATTATTGTTAAAAAAGTTTTGGGAGTTACCACCTTTAGCAAACTCCTAAAACAATTCTAGAATGTACCATCAACACTCCAGCTGAACGCTCTCAATCCCATTAACGGGTTGTTCTCGTCCAAAGTCTTAAGCCTTTTCATAAAATCTGTTGCAATTCTGTCCTCAACCATACAAAGCATTGCAGAGTTAAGGGTAGGCCAAGCGTGGTCACCAAGGTGAGGTTCACCAGTTTGTGAACCTCTGCCTGTTACCTCTTCCCAGTTTGTAAAACCTTTAACACCAGCTTTTAGCATAATATCTAAAATCTCCTCTTTAAAGGCCTGGTTATATGATATAAATACTGCTTTCATATTTCTTAGTTTGTTAATTATGCTTTAGCTGCTAAAGCTTTAAGTGATTTCTTACGGTTACGTTTTAGACCATTACCTGCAAATACACAATACATTACTGGCACAATAACCAATGTGATTAGGGTTGAAACAGAAAGACCCCATGCAACTGTAATACCCAATCCTCTCCACATCTCTGAACCCTCACCTGTACCAATAGCCATAGGCACCATACCCAATACGGTTGTTAGTGTTGTCATAAGCACAGGTCTTAGACGGGATTTACCAGATGTAACAACTGAGTAAGGGATACCCATTCCTCTCTCTCTACACAAGATAATATAGTCAATAAGCACAATACCATTCTTAACTACAATACCCATTAGCATAATAAGACCCACCATTGACATAACGTTCAAAGGATTTCCTGTAAATATAAGTCCTAAAATCACACCCACAAACGCAAATGGTATTGAGAACATAATTACAAAAGGATATGTAAGCGACTCAAATTGAGCAGCCATAACTATAAATACCAATATGATAATAAGTATCATAAGTGTAATCAGATCCTTGAAAGTATCTTGTTGGTCTTCATATGTACCACCTAGCTGCCATGAAATACCCATAGGAATATCTGCTGTTTTCATAAAGTTGTTGGTCTCTGCAACAAGATCAGACAACGCCATACCTTTTGGTACGACAGCTGAAATGGTTACTGTACGCTCACGGTCTTTACGCTCAATTGTTGGAGGAGTAAGAATCTCTTTAACCTCACCAAGATCTCTAATTCTTACACCCTTACCCATAGGGTTGTATACTAATATATTCTCAATATCCTCTACTGTTGTACGGTACTCAGGAGCATATCTTACAATAATATCATACTCATCACCATCTTCTCTATAGTAAGATGCTGTTGCACCATTGATTCTGTTTCTCAAATAAGTTGAAACAGTGCTTGTATTCAAACCATTAAGAGCAATTTTCTCTCTATCAAAATCTACCTGGAACTCTGGAGTGTACTCCTCGCGGCTAATCTTAACCTGCTTGATACCAGGAATTGCACGGAATTGTCTCTCTACCTCTTGGGCAGCCTTATCTGTAGCAGCAAAGTCATAACCATACAACTCTACATCAACGGCACTCTCACCTCCCATACCACCTTGTTGTCCACCTGCAATAACCTGGAATGTTCTAATCTTAGGATATTCAGCCAAGATTGTACGCATACCATCACAAACCTCCAGTAGGCCAATCTCTCTATCCTCCACACTACCAAGGTTAATGTTAAAGCTCATATAATGGGTACCAGATGTCTGCATCATCTCAAATGTACTACTGTTTGAATTTGACGCACCCAAGCTCACATTACAAGTTCTAATTACTGGATACTTGGTTCTGAATCTCTCTACAAGCTCCAATGCCAAATCACGGGTAATCTCTTGTCTTGTACCCATTGGCAACTCAACTGTTACACTTATACGGCCATTATCACTCATAGGGAAGAACTCTGTCTTAACCATCTTGCCTCCACCTACAACTACCACCAAGAACAGCAATAAAGATATAAGAATTGTTTTTCTTCTGTTTCTTACGCACCAGTTAAGCAATTTTCCATACGCAACATCAAGCCAGTCAAGGAATTTTGTAATTGGACCAAAAATTGCCTGTTGGAATTTACCTTTGGTAGGATTCTGTCTTAGCCATTGAGAACACAACATTGGAATGAATGTTAACGCACCAATAGTTGACACTATCATAATAATACTTACAATCCAACCCAACTGACGGAACAATACACCGGCCATACCATTAATCATGGTTAAAGGAAGGAATACGGCAAGCATTGTTAGTGTAGACGCAATTACTGAGATAGCAACCTCATTTGTTGCATATACAGCTGCACTCTTAGGACGGCTACCACGCTCAATATGGGTGGTTACATTCTCCAGAACCACAATGGCATCATCCACCACCAT